>JAISDG010000143.1 GCA_031265015.1 Spirochaetaceae bacterium
ACTTTGAAAGAAACAACGACGATCTCTACGAGGGCTTTTCCAGGGCCCTGCGGACCAACCGGGAATACGCCGCCCTCTGCTTCCGGTCCTTTTTGTTTTACGCCAAAGGCGACTACCCCAGGGCGCTGGAATATATCGCCCGGGGAATACGGCGGCACCCCGGCGCCGCCCTGGCATACCGGATCCGCGGCAAAATTTACGCCCAGCTGGGAGAGGACGCCAAAGCGGAAGCGGACGCCGCAAAAGCGGCCCGGTGGGAATAGTACCCCTGTCCGCCTTTGGCGGACAGGCAATGGTTACACCGGCATGGCGGACCGCGGCGGCCGCGGCATCTGGAAAAAAAACCCGTTCCGAATTATAGTAGAACCCATGAAGGCTGCCAAACTCCTGCCGGTACTTTTTTTTATCGCCCTCTGCGCGGAAGCCCAGGAGGCTTCGGCCATAGGGAAACCCGAGCTCTACCGGGAAGCAAATCTAAAAAAACTTATTGAAAAGTACGATGTGATTTATACCAGGGTGGATACCCTGACCGAAGGCTCAAAGACCTGGATTCCCATGGAAGCGGATGTCCATATCTGTACCGCCGTCCCGCTGGAAAAAATCAAATCGGCGATCACCGATTACGACAACTATACCGGGATCTTCCGCCGTTCCACCGCTTCCCGGACCCTCAGCCGGGATGCCGGGGGAACGACGGCCTTTTTTGAAATGACCGTCGGCGCCATGGGCATTACCGTGGTAACCGCCTATACGGTGCTGCTGGAAACCCCCATAGATACCCCGGATAAATTTTTACTGCGCTTTTCCCACATTTCGGATAACGGCTCCATCAGAAAGGTGTACGGCTTCTGGTACCTGGAATCGGTTATGATCGACGGAAAGCCCTACACCTATCTGCGGTACTATTCCACATCCGAACCCCTGCGGGTCAACATCATTCAGAGGCAGGTCACCTCCTGGTTTATCAGTTCCGAGTACGGCAGCATGCTTAAGGATGTGCTTACCGCCGCCCGGCGCCGGTGACGGACCGCCGGAGACAAACCCCGAAATTAAACCTTGAGCGAAGGTTTAATTCACCCGCTCCACATATTCGTTGGTTTCGGTATTGACCAGAATTTTTTCATCCTGCTTGATAAACAGGGGCACCCGGACGGTAAGGCCCGTTTCGGTGGTTATCGGTTTTGTAGCCCCCGAAACGGTATCGCCCTTGACATAGTTTTCGCTTTCGGCCACGGTAAAAACGACCTTATAGGGAATCTTGATATCGATAACCGCCCCTTCCCAGATGGTGATTTCGTAGGAAGAGCCTTCCTGCAGGTAGTACTTTTTTTCTTCCATATCGGCGATGGGAACTTCGTACTGGTCATAGGATTCGCTGTCCATAAAGTGAAAATTGTCCTGATCGGCGTACTGGTACTGGCAGGTATGGACGGAAACTTCGGCGTCTTCCACTTCCTGCTGGGTGGGTACGGTAAGGCTTAAGACCGAACCATCCTTGATGCTCTTCATTTTGACGCGGGCAATGGCCGTTCCCTTGCCGGGATTATGGAATTCCCGTTCCACCACCAGGTAAGGCTGCCCCTTCTGGAGCAGGCAGGTGCCCTTTACAATGTCTCCGCCGCGTATCATGCATACCTCTCGCTTCTGTAGTTAGCAGCATACTACAAAAAAAATCCCCCTTCGTCTATTGTCCGCATTGCCTACTGGGGCAGAATAATCGCGTGGAAGCGGATATTCCGGGTTTCCGCGGCTTCCCGGACCATTTCTTTTGAAATTTTCCCCCGCTGCCGGATATGGGGAGGGGCGTCGCCGATAAGGATGATAAGCCGGCTTTCCGCTTCCCAGGGGAATATGCGGGTCCCCTCGTACAGGGCTTCGTAAACCGCTTCGGGTATGTCCTTTCCGCCCCGGGGGATAATGCTGTTTACCGCCCGCTGGAATTGGTTCATATCGGAGGTAAAGGGAACGGTTTTTGTAAGGTACTCTTCGTAGTAATCTTTGTACAGGACCAGGCCGATCCGGAAGCCCGGGGAATCCCCCAGGGTATCCTTCAGCATGGGAACCAGGTTTTTCCGTATTTCGGTGATATCGTCTTTCATGGAACCGGTGGTATCCAGACAGATCACCAGATCCATGGTTTTGCCCCGCTCCCTGTCCAGGATGGTCCTGATCTTGTCTACCAGATCCGCCGGACCAGCTGAATAAACCAGATCCCCCCGGCTCCAGGCGCTGATCTCGGAAAAAGTGTCCTCCGTTTCCTTCATGTAGTTCCCCCCGGGAGGCCCCGGCAGGGGCTGCTGGGTAACTTCAAGGATGAAGGGATTGTCCCGGAAACTTCCCCGGTAGTCCGCGTAGGGCAGGGAAAAGGCGCGGATGTTAAAGTAGGTTCCGTCCACCACATAGACTTCGCCGTGCCGGGTAGTTTCATAGCCGTAGTTCAGGATGTAGGGAATGTAAATATGGAAGGCTTCCCCCAGTTCGCCGTAGACTTCCGGGGTGGAATCGATCAGGGACCAGACTCTGGAAGACTTGGGGAGAGGCCGTTCATCAAGGAGCCGGATTTCGTCCCCGTTAACGGGATTCCACTCCGGTGCGCGGTAGGCATAGTTCGCGGAACGGAGGGCCGGATCCCTGGTGGACTCGGTCAGCAGCACCGACGCGATGCCGGGCTTTTTCCTGATAAACAGATGAAACCCCCCGTCCACCCGCTGTTCGATGCGGAGGTCTTCCGGCCCGATGGCCAGGGCCGGATTACCCGGAGAAGCCTGGGCGGCCAGGAAAACGGGGCACAGAAGAAAGAGGAGATGAAAAAAACGCCGGTACGCCTTCCCCATGCTCAAAGCCGCGGCTTTAACCGGAAGGAACCGGAGGTTCCCGCACATACCCTCTGTATCGGCATTTTTTCCCGCCGCGCTTAGCTTAATGGAAGGCCCGGCTTATACGGTCCTTACCGCGGTTTTGGCGTAAAAAAGCCCCTGCCCTTACGGACAGGGGCCGCGTAACCCGGCCATTCACCCGGATTGTACAGGGTCGAATAAACGCCCTAATGTAGATGGTGGCTACAGCCTTATCATACCACATGCCGGGAAAAAGTCAAGGGGAAAAAACGTCTTTGTGTCCGGAGTTCAATGCTCTGAGGCATTGGCTTGACAGGCCCGGCGGCTAAAGACTTTGGCCCGGATTCTTAAGAATCCGGCCCGGCGTCTCGAGACAATGTCCCGGCGTCTCGAGACAATGGCCCGCTGTCTCGAGACAATGACCCGGCATCTCGAGACAATGACCCGGCGTCTCGAGACAATGGCCCGGCGTCTCGAGACAATGGCCCGGCGTCTCGAGACAATGGCCCGGCGTCTCGAGACAATGACCCGCTGTCTCGAGACAATGGCCCGCTGTCTCGAGACAATGGCCCGCTGTCTCGAGACAATGACCCGCTGTCTACAGACACCGGGCCGCGGGCAGCGGCGGGGACCCCCGCCGGATGATCCGTTCAGGCTTTCGGATACTTCATCCGGTTCTTAGCGCAGGACGATGGCGTTGGCAGAGCCGCTTCCATTGGTAACAGGAAGGTCATGCTGCACGCCGTTGAGCCAGTAACAGGGTGGGGCGCCATCGTAGTGGGAACCCACGACATACACATCGGAACCGGATACGGCAATGGCGGTGGCGGAGCCATAGCTATTCGCGGAGAGGTCTTGCGGCGCCTCGTTAAGCCAGTAGCAGGGCATACCCCCAAAGGAGCCCGCGATATACACATCGGAACCGGATACGGCGATGCCGCTGACGGTGCTGGATGTCCCCCTAACGGGGAACACATGCTGTACACCGTTGAGCCAGTACCAGGGCGTCCCCTTATCGGCGCCTGCAATATATACATCGGAACCGGATACAGCGATGCCGTCGGCAGAGCCGGATGTCCCGGGAAGGGCCTGCAGCTTACCGTTAAGCCAGTAACCGGGCGTATGCGTAGTACTCGTACCATACTCTCCAAGCTTGGTAACGGTGACGTTGGAACCTGTGATATACACATCGGAACCGGATACGGCGATACCGCTGGCCCCGCCGGATGTCCCGGTAACAGGGAGGGCCTGCCATCTGCCGTTAAGCCAGTAACCGAAGGTGTCTCCATTAGTGCCCGCAACATACACATCGGAACCGGATACGGTGATAGCCTGGGCAGAACCCTTTGTCCCGGTAACAGGGAGGACCTGCCACCTGCCGTTAAGCCAGTAACCGGGCCTATCCCCATTAGTGCCCGCGATATACACGTCGGAACCGGATACGGCGATGTCGTTGGCAGAACCCGTTGTCCCGGTAACGGGGAGAGCCTGCCGTACGCCGTTGAGCCAGTAACAGGGCGTACGCCCATCGGAACCCGCGATTAACACATCGGGGCCCCTGCCGGTTACGGGCTGCCCGTAGGCGGTAAAGGCCCCGATCAGGGCCACGGCCGCTAAGGCCGCCATCCGTTGGTAAAGCGTCGTTTTCATCATACTCAACCCCCTGTAATCATGTATTTGTCATGAAAAATACCTTACTATGGAGGCGGTGGGCTGTCAACGGTGATTTTTGGGCCACCGTGTCCTAGGCCGCGTCTATTCCCAGAACATTTTTAAGCACATACCCCACCCCGAAAGACAGGAGGGCCACTCCCAGGCTGATCAGCGTCATCTCCAGGAAACGGCGGCAAAAGTTCAGGTCCTTGGCAACGGACAAATAGTAATTAAAGAAAAAGATAATCAGCACCGCCACGGCCAGGGTAATTCCCAGGGCGGTAAAGGGGGCGGAAAGGAGCAGAAAAGGGAGGATAAGCAGGATCACCGTTACAAGATAGGCGCCGCCGGTATAAAGCGCCGACTTAACCGCCCGGGGATTGTTTTCCGCCTTGCCGGAAAGATAGTCCGAGGCGGTCATGGAAAAGGCCGCGGAAATCCCCGTTATCAGGCCCGCCAGGCTGACGACCCTGGTTTCTCCCAGCGCCAGGGTAAAGCCCGCCAGCGCTCCGGTCAGCTCCACCAGGGCATCGTTCAGGCCCAGTACAATGGACCCCACATACCGGAGCAGTTCTTCGTCAAGCATGGCCAGGATCTTTTGTTCATGCTCCGTTTCGTCTTCGCTTATTTTTTGCGCTTCGGGGAAAGAAGCGACAAGCTTTTGGTACACCCCCCGGGCCACGCCTTCGTTTTTTTCCATCCGCTTAAGGATAAAGGTAAGGCCGAAAACCCGGGCCATGACAATGATGCGGAATACCCTGAAGCGGCCGGGTTTGATTTCCACCCCGGTTTTGCTCTGCCAGTACCGGGAATGGGCCAGCTCTTCTTCCCCCATGGCCCGGAGGACTTCGGAATTGTGGGGATCCCCGCACAGCTTCGCCAGACGGGTATACACAAAGTATTCGGTAACTTCGTTTTTCTGGACCGCCAGGGCGGCTTTGGCGGTTTTTGTATCCGTAATCAGGGTCTTCATGCCTTTATTTTAGTACGGATCCGGGGGGTGCGCCAGCGTAACCGGGCGGTCAAGGCCCGTCTTCTCTTTCGGCTGGGCCTACAGCAGCGCCTCCGCGTCAAATTCGCAGGCGGTACAGGGAACGGTGATGCCCCAGTTTTCCAGTACCTCCGGGTGGAGTTCTCCGAAGACGCCGATATTTTTTCCCCCGTGGGTGATCGCCGCCGCCCGGCCGGGAATGAAACGGCGGTCGGCGGATTCTTCCACGCCGTAGTCCCGGGAAAGATAGTAGAACAGGGTCTGGAGTTCCGCCGCGGCGGTATTAAAGCCGGATTCCGCCCCGGCATGGAGGAATCCCAGGTACTGCCGGGTGGCCGTACCGTAGTTTTCCTCCGGGTCCCGGTAGGCCACTTTGCCGGTTTCAAATATCCGGTGGGGATAGGCGGCGTGGCCCGATACGGATTCGCTTTGTACCAGGGAAGCAAGGATGCTGTCCCGGACATACTCGTAATTTTCCGTCATGGGATTGGAGATGCGGATGATCCGCTTTCCATCCCCCCGCATGTTGTCCACCAGGTCTTTGCGGGAACCCAGGTAATTGTAGATCATCTCCTGGTAACCCAGGCCGGTCATCAGCTCCTTGATTCGCCGGCTCAAGAGGGTTACCGCCGTCAGCCGGCCGATGGTAAAGTCCCGGGGACGTTCGGGCCTAAAGTCCGCAAGCCCCCGGCCCATCATGATGTCTTCCATCACGTCCGCGGCGTGGAGAAAATCGTTCCGGTATTCGGGGGGCCATGCTTTTACTCCGGGGACTTTAGCGCCGGTTTCATCGCCGGTCCCGGCCCCGGTTCCGTCGCCGGTCCCGGCACCGGTTCCGGGACCGCGCTCGGTACCCGGGAGTTTTTCAGCCCTTACCCCCATGCGGGCCAGGGCTTTCACGCAGTCATCGGCGTTAATCCCCCGGCCCAGATATTTTTCGATCCGGGCCAGCGAGCAAAAGACCGGCTCCTGAAAATAATAGGGGGTAACGCAGGTCCGGCCAAAGGGCGTATCGAAGTGATATTCCACTTCTACCGGCTCAATGGTAAAGCCGTTATCCGCCATGTCGCAGGCGACAATGGAGGCCGCCAGGGTAACCGCCGCCTGGTCCGTGCCGGTAAGTTCCACAAAAAGATCCGTATCCCCTACCTGGACCGCTCCCAGATCGGCGGAGTTGATGATGGGCGGATAGGATAAAACGCTCCCCGAAGCGTCGGTCAAAAGCGGGTGGACGGGCTCATGTTCCTGGATAAAGGCGTATTCTTTTCCCTTGGGGTGCTGCTTAAGAATTTCCCGCAGCGAGAGGGGGGTGTCCCACTGGAGGGGCACGAAGGATACGCTGTCGGGATCCACCCCTTTGTACATGATAGGCCACCGGATGATCGAACTACGGTACAGGCCCATGGAAATGGTCCGCCGCTTCCGGCCGAAATTCCAGGCAAGCTTTTCCTGGGTCTGGATCATGTCCCGAAGCATGGGATCGCTGATTGCTTTGCCCGACGCGATAAATCCCGCGAGGTAGGGCCGGACTTTTTGTACCGGGGCTTCCACAATCACCTTGTGCCCCGCGGTTTTTGGTTTTCCCGGCGATGAAAAGAAAGGATACTCCGGCGCTTTACCGCCGTTATACACCCGGAGCTGCCGGGCGCAGCCCGCGGTTCCCCAGAGGTCCGGCCTGTTGGTATCGTTCAGTTCTATCTTTAAAACCCGTTCCGGTACGGGAAGGGATTTATCGCTGTCTTCATCCAGCTCCGCCTTCGCGCAGCTCAAGGCTTCTTCAAAGGCGTCCCGGGTCTGCCAGATACTTTTTCCTCCGGGGCAGCCCGCCAGGGCGTAGAATGCCGCTTCGTTCACTTCTATCTTGGGCATCAGACTGCCTCCTCTGCTGTCCCGTCTTTGGTCCGCCTGAGCCGCACGCTCTCTATGTCGTAACTGAACAGTTCCCGCAGGTCGTTAAGGCCCAGGGCCATTAACGCCATGCGGTCTATGCCGATGCCCCAGGCCGCTACGGGCACATGAACGCCCAGGCTTTCGGTTACTTCGGGCCGGAAGATCCCCGACCCCCCCAGCTCGAACCAGCCCAGCACAGGATGTTTTATGTGAACCTCGACGGAAGGCTCGGTAAAAGGAAAGTAGCCGGGAACATATTTTACTTCCCCGGCCCCCGCCACCTCCAGGGCAAACATTTCCAGCATCCCCAGCAGGGTTTTTAAGTTTACCTCTTCCCCAAGGACGATGCCTTCGGTTTGGTAAAAGTCCGGAAGGTGGGTGGCGTCCACCTTGTCGTAACGGAAGCACCGGACAATGCCGAAGTACTTGCCGGGAATTTTTGCCCCCGGCAGGGTTTTGGCGGAAAGGGCCGTTCCCTGGCTGCGGAGTATAAGCCGCCGGGTAAAGTCCCGGTCAAAGGCATAACTCCAGCCCCGGCTTCCGGTACTGCCCCCCGATTCATGGGCGGCGGCTATATTGGACAGCCAGGGCTCTTTAACAGACGCGGCATGTTCCGGTTCCGCAAGACGGTACACATCGTGGATGTCCCGGGCGGAATGAAACTGCGGCATAAAAAGGGCGTCGGAATTCCAGAATTCCGTTTCTACCAGGGGGCCGTCGAATTCCTCAAAACCCAGGGACGCAAGCTTGTCCTTGACCCCTTCAAGAAACTGGGCATAGGGATTGGTCCGTCCGGGAATAAGCCTGACGGGGGGGACGTTGATATTATAGGAGCGGAAGGTTTTGCCCTTCCAGCTTCCGGCGGCAAGCATATCCGGGGTAAGGGCTCCGGTTTCCTCGCCGGTGATTCCCGCGGCCTTCAGGGCCTCCGCCAGCTCCGCCGCCAGGCCGGTAAAGCCAAAGACCACCGTTTCCCGCTCCACCTGGCGGAAGGCCGCGCCGGCGGCGCCCCGCTTTTTTGCGATCCCCGGAACGGCGGCTTTTTCCGCGGCGGACAGTTCCGTTTCCGCTATAAAGACCGCGCCGGTAATGGGAGCGTCCGCTCCGGCATTGCGGCCGGCGGCTTCCATTTCCCTGCCGGCGGCTTTCTCCAGCAGGCCGCGGATCACCGCCAGGTGTTCCGTCACCAGTCCGGCCTTTCCCCCGGCGGGGGAAAGGGGGATCACCTTTTTTTCACCGTCCAGGGCCAAAGCCCCCAGTTTGGCAAGGGAACCGAAGGCACTGCCGATGTCTTTGTTTTCCATTCCCAGCCGGGCCGCTATGTCCGGCAGGCGCAGCCCGGCTTCGCTGCCGGAACCGGCTTCGCCGCTCCTCGCGGACCGGACCAGTTCCAGGATCCGCTCTTCCGGCGTACCCTTTTCTTTCCAGGTCCGGCCCAGATCGGTTAGTTCGTACAGCACCGCCCGTTCCCGGCGAAGTTCGGTTATAATCCCCTTACCCGCAAGCCAGGACAGCGCCTGGTTGCCGTTTCCGCTCCTGAAACCAAGGTCCGCCTCGGCCTTTTCGATGGTAAGCTCGTCCCCCAGGCTGTAATGAAGAATAATTTTGACCTCCAGGGGATGAAGGTTTTTTACCGTGGCTTGTATATCGTTCATGAATGTTCCTTATGCCTATGGACGCCGGGTGGCTGGGGGTAGAATAGCAATTTTCGCGAGCTTTGAGAAGACGGGTTAACCAACCATAACCGATTTCTTGACGCGTATATTATTCCTGTGATAAAGTACCCCCATGAAGCATGCATATTTAACGGATTTGGTTAAGTCGGTGGAACGGCGGAATCCCCACGAGGATGAATTCCTTCAGGCGGTGCGGGAAGTGATGGAAAGCCTGGAGCCGGTGGCGGAACGCAGGCCCGATTTAATTGAAGCGGGGGTTTTTGACCGCATCGTGGAACCCGAGCGGGCGATTAGTTTCCGGGTCAGCTGGGTCAACGACAAAGGCAAGGTAGAGGTAAACCGGGGCTACCGGGTTCAGTTTAATTCCGCCATCGGGCCCTATAAGGGCGGGCTCCGGCTGCATCCTTCGGTAAATCTTTCGATCATCAAATTTTTGGGCTTTGAACAGATCCTTAAGAATTCCCTGACCACCCTGCCCATGGGCGGCGCCAAGGGCGGATCCGATTTTGATCCCAAGGGCAAAAGCGACGGCGAGGTGATGCGCTTCTGCCAGAGTTTTATGACGGAGCTGGAAAAGCACATAGGCCAGTTTACCGATGTGCCCGCGGGGGACATCGGCGTGGGGGGCCGGGAAATCGGCTACATGTACGGCCAGTACAAGCGGATCCGCAACGAAACCGCCGGCGTTCTTACCGGCAAGGGGCTTCCCTTTGGCGGATCCCTGGTCCGGACCGAAGCTACCGGTTACGGTCTGTGTTACTTTACCCGCGAAATGCTGGCGTCCCGGGGTTTAAGCTTTAAGGACAAAACCGTGGTTATTTCCGGGTCGGGCAATGTGGCGATCTATGCCGCGGAAAAAGCGGCCCAGCTGGGCGCCAAAGTTGTGGCCTTAAGCGATTCCGGCGGCTATATCCACGATCCCGCGGGGATTAAACTTGACGTGGTTAAACAAATCAAGGAAGTTGAGCGGGGCCGCATTGCCGAATACAGCAAACGGGTTTCCGGCTCAAGCTACCACAAGAATTGTTCCGGTATCTGGACCATCAAATGCGACATTGCCCTGCCCAGCGCTACCCAAAACGAGCTGGATCTGGAGAGCGCCAAAATTCTGACCAAGAACGGAGCCGCCGCCGTGGCCGAGGGCGCCAATATGCCCACCTGCCCCGAGGCGGTTGCCTGGTTCCTGGATCACCAGGTCCTCTTTGGCCCCGCCAAGGCCGCCAATGCCGGCGGGGTCGCCACGTCGGGCCTGGAGATGAGCCAGAACAGCCTGCGCCTTTCCTGGACCTTTGCCGAGGTGGACGAACGGCTGGACGAGATCATGACGGGCATTTATCACGCCGCTTCCAAAGCCGCCGCGGAATACGGAAAGGCCGGCAATCTGGTAACGGGGGCAAACATCGCGGGCTTCCTTAAAGTGGCGGAAGCGATGAAAGCCCAGGGCATCGCGTACTGAGCAAAACCCTGGCCGCCGCTTTCCGGTATTCGATCCCCGTACTGCTCGGGTACGTTACCCTGGGTACGGCATTCGGCCTTGTCGCCTCCGGCGCGGGCTACCCCTGGTATCTCGCGGCGGCGGCAAGCATGGTTATGTACGCCGGGGCCGGTCAGTTTATCGCCGTGGGGCTTTTTGCCGCCGGAGCGCCGCTGATCTACGCCGTTTTTCTGGAGTTTGTGGTGAACGCCCGGCACATGGCCTACGGCATTTCGATGCTGCGCCGCTACCGGGACGCCGGGCATTTTAAGCCCTACCTTATTTTCGCCCTTACCGACGAAACCTTCGCCCTGCTTTCTTCGCTGCCCCCGCCGGAAAACGGCGAATCCGGCATGACCGGAGCGGAAAAAGGCCGTTTTATGTTTCTGGTATCCCTGCTCAACCATATCTACTGGAACGCCGGAACCCTTGCCGGGGCTCTCGCCGGAACCTTTATCCCCTGGAAACTCGACGGAATCGGCTTTGCCCTTACCGCTCTTTTTATTGTGCTGATGATAGAACAGATCATCCGGGTAAAAAAGCCGCTCCCGTTTATTGTTTCCGGCATAAGCGCCGCGGCGGCGGTGTTTCTGCTGCCCGGCGCGCTGTCCGCCCGTTTTTCCCTGCTCGCGGCGATGGTTATCAGCCTCGGCGTCGTGCAGCTTTTTGAAGGCAGAGCCGCGCCGGCCAATTCCGCCGGAAAAGCCGCCTCCCCTGACGGAAGCGGGCCATGCTGAGTACCGGAACCGCCCTGCTGTACACCGTCGTTCTGGGAGCG
>JAISDG010000174.1 GCA_031265015.1 Spirochaetaceae bacterium
CAGCTTTTCGCGGCCGTGGAACGGGCCCGCAAAACGCTCCCCTATGTGTACTCCGGCAATATTGACGGCGGACAGAACGACACCCGCTGCCTTCACTGCGGATCGGTTTTGATCAGCCGCCGGGGCTGCCGTGTCGATACCCGCGGCCTGCAATGGCGCGGAACAACGGCGGACACAGGTCCGCAAAAACCTTCGGGTTTTTGCGCTCGCTGCGGGAAAGCCGCGCCGGTACGGTGGTAGGGGTTTTGCGGCCCCGGGGAAATAATGCGCATTCGCATTATTTCCAGTAATGGCGGCAAAATGAGCATTCGCATTAAATCCGGGCATGGTAGGGAAATAATGCGTATTCACACTAAAATCCGCCATAGCGATGAAACGCGTATTCGCATTAAATCCGGCCATTGCGGAAATAATGTGTATTCGCATTAAATCCAGTAATGACGGCAAAATGCGCATTCGCATTAAATCCGGGCATGGTAGGGAAATAATGCGTATTCACACTAAAATCCGGCAGCGGTACGATGCTCTACCGCACCGTTATACCCAGTATAACAGCTACCGCAAGCAAAGCCGCCGCCGCCAGGAGATACACCCACAGCGGAAGCTTCCCCGCCCCGGCCGGGCGTTCCACGGGCCAGTCCGGCGCTTCGCCGGGCCGGCCGGGAAGAGCACAGTAACCGCATACGGGACAGCCGTCCTTAAAGAGAAATTCTTCCCCGGTAAAACCGCATTGGGGACAGCGGACAAAGGCAAAATACCGGCCGCACCGGGAACATCGTTTTGAATTTCGCGGTACTTCGGCTCCGCAGTGATCGCAGAAAAAACGGGCCATACAAGTCCCGCCGGAGGGACCCCTACCCCGCGGCTTTCTCCGATCCCTGCGGCGCGGGGCACCCCCCCGCGGCAGCGGCGGCGGGACAGGAAGCGCAGGCGGCGCTTCCCGCCGGGGCTTCCTTGCTCTTTTCGCCGGAGCTTGCCGGAGCGTCGCCGGGTTTGGACGCTGTTTTTGTACCGCCCTTGCCTTTATCGGTAACATAAAAACCGGAACCCTTAAAGATGATCCCGCCGCCGCCGTTGATAAGCCGGCGGATTTCCTTTCCGCACCGGGGACATTCTTTAAGGGGTTCTTCGGTCATACTTTGAAAGGCTTCAAAGTTGTGTCCGCAGCTTTTACATTCGTATTCATAAGTTGGCATGATATCTTCAGTATAGCGATATGACGTTAAAAAGTAAAGCGAGGTCGCCGCCGCTCATAACCCCGGTGGTAAGAACGAGCGCGTTACCGTCCCGGACGGGATTTTCCGTAAAGAACGCCCGGGCCAGAGTTTCCATATCCCGGTATCCGGAAAAATCCGCCGTCTCCAGGCCGATCTTTGCCATGGTAAAGATCCTCACCAGGGCGGCCGCCTGGGCGGCGGTGGGGGTTTCAAAGCGCAGGACCGCGGTATAGTATTCCTCCAGCCCCTCCCCTGCGTCCCCTGCGGGGTACACGCCAAAGACAAGACGGTTCGCCGGGATTTCTATGGGAAGCCCGAAGGCGGCGATGATTCTGTTAATTGCCGAAGAAGGGTTTTCCATCCAGCCGGAAAGGACCGACCCCCGGCGCAGCCCCTCCAGCGCCGGAGGACTCTGCGCCCCCGGAGCGGGAACAAAGGGATCCCCGTCGGAAAAGTAGGCGTTTTTCGTACCCATGAATACCGAAAGCCGGGACTTCTCCGAATGCCAGTAGTCTATCCCCGCGGCGGAAACTCTTTTTTCCCAGTCCCGGCTGGCGCCAAAAAAGATCCCCCCCCGGACACCGGGAAACCTCCCCGCGGCGGCGGCGTAAAAATGCCGGGCCGGACCGGCCTCATCAAAGACCGCCGCGGTAAGGGTATCGCTCATATCAAGGAATTCCTTTAGGTCCGCGCCGGTCATACCCGCCAGGAACAGCTTCTCCAGGATGGGACGCACGGACCGGACCTCCGCGGTGATGTAGAGTTCCGCGCCGGGGGCCATGAGGGCAAACGTGTCCTTCCGTCCCGCATAGTAGTTCTCCGGCCGGGGAACGGAGGCGCAGCCGGCAAGAAAACACAGCGCCAGCCCCGCGGCACAATTCCTGAGCTTCCCTAGGATTTCTTTTCGAGTCTGACAAACCATGTATCATCCCCCGCTTCAAGGGCGGTCATCCCTTCCGCCTCGCCCCACTCCATGGCCTCCGCCAAGGTTTCGGCCGCGACATAATCGGAAAAAGCTTCCCACGCCTGTTTAAGCCGGGGAGAACCGTGGACGTACAGGGCGATCCGGTCGGTTACTTCCAGGCCGGCCTCTTTCCGGGCGTTTTGCACGCCCCGGATCAGATCCCGCACATCCCCCTCCCGGGCCAGTTCTTCGGTCACTTCCATATCCAGCCCCACGGTCAGGGTTCCCTCATTAAGCACCTTGAGGCTGGCCTTTTCAATCCGCCGGATGTCCAGCTTGTCCGCGGTAATCTCCACCGCCCGGCCCGCGATGTCGATGGAAAGGGTGGCCCCCTCCAGAAGGCCCTGGATTTCCGCCCGGCTTAAGGTTTCGATCCTGGCCGCGGCGGCCTTCATGTCCCTGCCCAGTTCCTTCCCCAGCACCCGGAAGTTTGCCTTTGCCTCGTATTCCACCAGATCTTCTTCGTTGTCCCGGAAGACCACGTTTTTTACGTTAAGTTCCTCCCGGATGATGTCTTCCATTTCCAGGAGCACTTTTTTTTCGTCCGGGTTCCGGGTCACCAGCTCCACGGTCTTCAGGGGCCGGCGCACCTTGATGTTGTACTGGGACCGCAGGGAACGGCCCATGGACACGGCGTGCTGGACCGACGCCATCTTGAATTCCAGCGCCCTGTCCTGCCTGCCCGCCCGGACCTCGGGATAATCCGCCAGGTGTACCGAGGGGGGATCGCTTTCCCGCCGCAGGTTGCGCCAGACCGCGTCGGCGGTAAAGGGCATAAAGGGAGCGGCCACGGTGACAAGGGTTTTGAGCGAGTCGTACAGGGAGCCGTAGGCTTCGGCCTTGTCGTTGTCGTTTTCGCTTTTCCAGAACCGGCGGCGGGACCGGCGGATATACCAGTTATTCAGGTTATTGATAAACTCCAGCACCGGATCCACCGCCCGGGAAAGATCGTAGGCGTCCAGGGCGGCGGCGGTTTTTTCCACCAGATTCTCCGCCTCCGAAAGGATCCACCTGTCCAGGGGATTGGAGGGATTGTCCGGCGCGCCGGAAACTTCGGCCCCGTCAATATTGGCGTAGGTAACAAAAAAACTGTAGGCGTTCCACAGGGGGATGATAATGCTCTTCATCACGTCCCTGACCCCCCCGTCACTGTAACGCAGGTCGTCGGCCTTGACCACCGCGGAGTGGATCAGAACAAGCCGGAGAGCGTCGGCGCCGAACCGGTTCACCACCTCCATGGGATCCGTATAGTTTCGCAGGCTCTTGCTCATCTTCTTGCCGTCTTCGGCAAGGACAAGTCCGGAAACAACGCAGTTTTTAAAGGCCGGCTTTTTAAAAAGCGCCGCCCCCAGGACGGTGAGGGTATAAAACCAGCCCCTGGTCTGGTCCAGCCCTTCGTTGATAAAGTCCGCGGGAAAGTTCCGCTCAAAAAATTCTTTGTTTTCAAAGGGATAGTGGCTCTGCCCGTAGGGCATGGCGCCGGATTCAAACCAGCAGTCCAGCACTTCCGGAATCCGCCGCATCGTACCGGAACAGGCGGATCCGCCGGAAACGCCGGCGCAGGGGATGGTGATTTTGTCGACAAAGTGTTTGTGAAGATCCCCGGGCTTTTGGCCGGAAAGTTTTTCCAGCTCTTCCCTGCTGCCGACGCAGATTATTTTGCCGCAGCCGTCACAGCGCCAGATGGGCATGGGATTCCCCCAGTAGCGGTTGCGGCTGATCGCCCAGTCCCGGGCCCCTTCCAGCCATTTACCGAAGCGGCCGGCCTTGATGTGATCCGGTACCCAGCGGATTTTGCCGTTGGCTTCCAGCATATCGGTCTTTATCTTTTCCACGTTGACAAACCAGGACCCCACCGCCCGGTAAATCAGGGGGCTGCCGCATCTCCAGCAGTGCGGATAAGCGTGGAGGATCTGGTCCCGCCGGACAAGCTTTCCCTCCGCCTTCAGGCGGTCTATGATGGGCTTGTCCGCGTCCTTGACAAAGAGGCCCCGGTAATCGGAAACTTCGCCGGTAAAGCGGCATTCCGAATCAACGGGACAAACCACGGGAACCCCCGTCCCCTTAAGCACCCGTTCGTCGTCCTCTCCGAAACCCGGCGCGGTATGGACGATCCCCGTACCGTCTTCGGTGGAAACAAAATCCCCCGGGTATGTGAGGAAGGCGCCGCTTTCCGCGGCGGAGGCAAAGTACGGGAACAGGGGCTCGTACCGGATCCCCGTGAGCTCCCTTCCCGGTTTAACCCAGAGTACCCGGTAGTCCCCCTCGTTTTTATAATACGCGGAAAGCCGGGCCTCCGCCAAAAGATAGCGGTCGTTCCCGTCCTGGACCAGGGCGTAGCCGATATCCGGCCCCACCGTCAGGGCCAGGTTGGAAGGCAGGGTCCAGGGAGTGGTGGTCCAGGCCAGGATATAGGCCGCTCCCCCCGCCCCTTCCGCCAGGTCCGCGTTTTCCACGGCAGCGGCGGCGCTCCCCGGAACGGTCCCCTTCACCTTAAAGCGGATCGTCACCGCCGGATCGTGGACGTCCCGGAAGCCGCCCAGGTTAAGCTCGTGGTTGGAAAGCACCGTGGCGCACCGGGGACAGTAGGGCAGAATGTAGTGGCCTTCGTAGAGCAGGCCCTTTTCCCAGAGGGATTTCATGACCCACCAGATGGTTTCCATGTAATCGCCGTCCATGGTTTTATAGTCGTGGTCAAAGTCCACCCAGCGGCCCAGACGGGTAATCACGGTCCGCCATTCCCCCACATACCGCAGCACCGAGGCCCTGCAGGCTTCGTTAAATTCCGCCACCCCGTACCGTTCGATATCGGTTTTGGAATTAAGGCCCAGTTCCTTTTCGATGAGGGTTTCCACCGGCAGGCCGTGGCAGTCCCAGCCGAAGCGCCGCTCCACCCGGAAACCCTTCATGGTCTTGTACCGGGGAATAATGTCCTTTATGGTCGAAGGCACAAAATGTCCGAAGTGGGGCATGCCGGTGGCAAAGGGAGGGCCGTCGTAAAAGACAAAGTCCTCCTTTCCGTTCCGCCGGTTTACCGATTGTTCAAAGATGCGGTTCTCTTCCCAGAAGGCCAGGATTTCTTCTTCAAGCCCGGGAAAATTGACTTTTGGATCCACCGGTTTGTACACACACTCCTCCAACTACAAACCCCGAAGAGGTTTATACGTCCGCCATCTGCGGCAGCCGCCGGACCGGATTATTTCCGGACCGGCTTGTGAAAGAGTATGCCATACCCGGTCCCTTTTTTCCAGTACGCGGAAAGGGGCCCTGCCTGCCCCCAAAAAAGACTTTCACCGCATTATTATTTTTTGCCCATACGGCAATGTAATTGCGTAATTGCGGGCCGGGGTTGTTACAAACGGAACATTCATCTGATAATGGGGATATGTGTGGAATTACCGGATACATCGGAGACAGCCAGGCCGCCCCTGTTCTTCTGGGGGCGCTCAAAAAACTTGAATACCGGGGCTACGATTCGGCGGGCATCGCCGTCCTTGACGAAGGGACCATCACCGTGCGAAAAGCCAAGGGCCCGCTTTCGGCGCTGGAGGAAAAGCTCGCTGACGCGGTCATTACCGGCAGCCTGGGTATCGGCCACACCCGCTGGGCCACCCACGGAGAGCCCTCGGACATCAACTCCCATCCCCATACCGACGTATCCGGGCAGATCGCCGTGGTGCATAACGGGATCATCGAAAACTACCTGAGCCTTAAAGAATGGCTCCAGACCCGGGAAGTGGTTTTTCGCAGCGAGACCGATACGGAAGTGATCGCCCACCTGATTAATTTTTACTATACCGGGGAAAAAGCGTCCGGCGGAATGCCGAAACCGGGCTTTGGCGAACCCCCGCTCCTCAGGGCGGTACAAAACGCCCTGGAACGGCTTGAAGGATCCTACGCCCTGGCCATTGCCGTTGCGGATTACCCGGACCGGATCATCGCCGCCCGGAAGGACAGCCCCCTGGTGATAGGCTTAGGACAGGGAGAAAACCTTATCGCTTCGGACATCCCCGCCCTTCTTCCCCATACCAGGGACGTGATCTACATGGAAGAGGGGGAGCTCGCGGTACTGTACCGGGATCATGTGGAGCTGATAAACGCCCAGGGCGGCCGGGTGATCCGCGCCCCGTCCCGGGTGGAATGGGACGCGGAGGCGGCGGAAAAGGGGGGCTTTGCCCACTTTATGCTGAAGGAGATCCACGACCAGGCAAAAGCCCTTTCCGATACCCTGCGGCCCCGGATTAAAAACGGCGGAATTGTTTTTGAGGAATTCGACTTTGAGAACTTCAGCTTTGAAGCCTGCGCCGGGGAAGCAAAGCGGATTGTGATCACCGCCTGCGGCACCGCCTGGCACGCGGCGATGGTGGCAAAATACGCCTTTGAACATTTTGCCCGGATTCCGGTGGAGGTTGACATCGCCAGCGAATACCGGTACCGGAATCCCGTACCGGGGGAAAAGGATCTGGTGATCATCATAAGCCAGTCGGGGGAAACCGCCGATACCCTGGCGGCCATGCGGCTTGCCAAAAAGGGCGGTAACCGTATCCTGGCGATTACCAACGTGGTAGGTTCTACCCTGGCCCGGGAGGCGGACCTGACGCTCTTTACCTGGGCGGGGCCGGAGATCGCCGTGGCTTCTACCAAGGCCTTTACCACCCAGCTGATGTGTCTCTACCTTCTGGCCCTGAAGCTGGCCCGGGTCCGGTCCCGCGTTACCGAAGGGGCGTACCGGAATTACATAGACGAACTTGCCCGGCTTCCGCTTCTCGCGGAAGAACTGCTTTCCAAACAAAAACTTATCCAGCGCTTCGCGTCCCGGCAGTTCAATAAAACCAAGGTGTTTTTTATGGGCCGCCAGTTTGATTACGCCATCAGCCTGGAAAGCGCTCTTAAACTTAAAGAGATAAGCTACACCCATTCGGAGGCCTTTGCCGCGGGGGAACTTAAACACGGCCCCATCGCGCTGGTGGACAAAAATACCCTGGTGGTAGCCATTGCTACCCAGACCGCCCTCTTTGACAAGATCATCTCCAACATCAAAGAGATCAGCGCCCGGGGCGGCGCTTCCCTGGTGATCACCTGGGAGGATAATCCCTTCGGCCCGGTGGCGGACGAGGTTTTTACGATCCCCAAAACGCTCGATCCCTTTTCCCCCATGCTGGCAATTATTCCCGCCCAGCTCTTTGCCTACTACTGCTCTATCCAGCGGGGAAACAATCCCGACAAGCCCCGGAACCTGGCAAAGAGCGTTACCGTGGAATAGGCGATTCCGTGGTAAGCGCGCCCGACATCGGAACCAAAACCGCCGCCCAGGCGGAAATGTTCGCCCACCGCCTGGCCAAACGGCAGAAACACCTCCGTAAATGGGCCCGCCGGACCGGCGCGGGAGTATACCGGCTCTACGACAGGGACATCCCCGAAATTCCCCTGGTTCTTGACCGGTACGATCCGGCGGATAGCGGGCAGGAACCCGCCCTGGCCGGGGCCCTCTATGAGCGGCCCTACGAAAAAGATCCGGCGGAAGAAAAAGCCTGGCTTACGGTGATGATACAAACCGCCGCGAAAACCCTGGCGCTGCCGGAGGAACGGATCTTTTTAAGGGTCCGAAGCCGCGGCGGGCCGGGCCGGAGGGGCTCACCGGGTTTTGGAAACCCCGCCGGGTTTGAAAACCCCGCCGCTTCCCCGGACAAAGGACCGCTTACCATGACCGTCACGGAAGGGGGATTACGCTTCGGGGTAAACTTAAACGGCTCTCTTGATACGGGGCTTTTCCCGGACCGCCGGCTGCTCCGGTCCCGGATCCGGCAGGAGGCGGCGGGGCGGCGGGTGCTTAACCTCTTTGCCTATACCGGATCTTTTTCCGTATACGCCGCCGCCGGAGGGGCCGCCGGGGTAGATTCGGTGGATCTTTCCGCCGCCTACCTGGACCGGGCCCGGCGGAATTTTTTGCTTAACGGTTTTGCCGTTAAGCAAAAAGGAACCGATTCCCGGAATTTTCCCGGAACGGAGTTTCGCCGCGGAACCGGAGCGGACAAAGCCGGCGGCGGATCCGGTTCGGATAAGCCGGCATACCGGTTTATCCGAACCGACGCGCTGCGCTTTCTGGAAGAAGCCGCGGGACGGCGGCGCTGGGACCTTATCATCCTGGACCCCCCCACTTTTTCCAATTCAAAAAAAATGTCCGGCACCCTGGACATACGGCGGGATCACAAAGAACTCCTGGAACGGTGTCTGTCACTCCTGGAGCCGGAAGGGGTGCTGTACTTAAGTGTTAACGCCCGGCATTTCCGGCCGGAAGAAAGTGCCCTTGAGGAACGGATCCCCGGTCTTGTTATGCGCTCCCTTACCGAAGCGATGCGGGACGAGGACTTTACGGGAAGGAGCGTACCGGCCTGTTACCGCATAAGCCGGAAAGGTTTTCATTGACAATTTTCTTGTCCTGTAGCATGATAACGCAGCACTATGAAAGATATCTGCCTGTGATCAATACAGGTAATGAGTACTGTGGGGGGGGGGGCGGGGGGGGGCGCGGCGGCCGGGGGGGGGGGGCGGGGGGGAGCGG
>JAISDG010000039.1 GCA_031265015.1 Spirochaetaceae bacterium
TGAGGCAACGCGGCGGCTTGAATAAGTTTTTTCTCCCTGCTACACTGGAATAAAGTGAATAGTTCGAGGTATCCATGGAAATATTGAGTGTCGTGCTTTTGGTTGTTTTTGTTTTTATAGCAATCCTGCTTATCCTGCTGGTGCTGGTCCAGAATGAAGAAGGGGACAGCCTGGGGGGCATTTTTGCCGGCGGCAGCTCCTCGGCCTTCGGGTCCCGGTCCGGAAATGTATTAACCCGGACAACTTCCATTTTGGGGGCCCTTTTCCTTACCTTAAGCCTGGGTTTGGCCCTGGTTCACCGTACCCCCGGCGAAAGGGGAGTCGAGGCCGCGGGCCGGCAGCAGGCGGCAAACCAGGATACCGACTGGCAGCTGGACAGCGCCGACCCTGCCCCGGTGGAAGAATAAAATGTTGTTAAGCGGGCTTTTTGAACCGGAGTTCATTAAAATCGGCCTGGAAGCTGAGGATAAGGACGAAGCTTTTGAAGAGCTTGCCGACGCTTTCTGCCAGGCTTCCAGGCTGAATATCCGGGAAGATATCCTGGATGCGGTTCGGGAACGGGAACGGAAGATGTCCACCGGCATCCAGAAGGGTATCGCCGTTCCCCACGGAAAAACCGACGCGGTGGACAAGGTCTGCGGGGTGCTGGGTATTTCCCGGCGGGGCATCGACTACGACGCCCTGGACGGGGAACTGGTGTACCTCCTCTTTATGATTCTGGCTCCCCGGAACGAAACCGAAAAACACCTGTGGATTTTGAAACGTCTTGCGGAAATGCTGCAGAATCCCCAGTTTTTTACCGATTTGGCGGCCCAAACCAATCCCGCTTCGGCCAGCGCGGTCATCAAAAAATATGAAAACATCCTTACCGCTATCGATTAATGGAGCGCCGGTAAACAAAGCGGGAATCCGGCCCGCGGAGCGGAGTGGATACCGGTTCCCCGGGTAAAGTAATGGAAGATACCGGCATCCTGCAGCATCTGCTTGAAATAGAGTCCCAGGCTTCGGTTTTGGTGGATGACGCCCAGGCCGAGGCGGACAAGCGGATTAGGACGGCGGAAGAACAGAACCGCCTGTACTACGACAAACAGTATCAGGATCTGGTGCAAAAACTTGAAGCGGAATACCTGGAACAGGTGCAGGCGGTCCGCGGGGAATACCGGCAGTCTCTGGAGGAGTACCGGAAAAGCCTGGATTTTATACCCCTGGACCGGGCCGCTTTTTCCGCGCTGGCCTCGCAGCTTTTAACCGGAGGAATCTGATGGCCGGCATGGGGGAACGTTCGTACGTGTACGCCAAAGCCTGCGGGATTATTGGCAAATCCTTTGTAGGCCGCCGGATCGCCGCCCTTCACCCCGTAAGCCGCCTTTCCGAGCTGGACCGGCTTATTTTTGGTTCCGGCGCCCGGGAGTTGCCGGAGCGGGAGCTTCTGCCGGATCTGGAAAAGCGCCTTATCCGCCGTTCGGTCACCCAGATTGTATCCATCGTTAATTCCTTTAAAAACCCGCCGGAACTCCTTTCCCTGCTTTTACGGGTATATGAGTACTCGGACCTAAAAACCGCCCTGGCCCTGATTGCCGAAGGGGAGCTTGACAGGCCCAGGGGGGAACCCGCCGCGCTGGGCCGGTTTGGTACGGTGCGTTTTGACGCCTGGCCCGATGTCAAGGCGATGCTTGGGGGAACGGAATTTGAATTCCTCCTGGGAGGAAAGGGGGAGCTCAAAAAAGAATTTGACGGGGTATCCCTGGAAACGGCCCTGGACCGCCGCTACTATGACAGGCTCTGGAAAAGCATCCTCGCCCTGGGCAGAGGCGACCGCCGGGGGGCGGAAAAAATCACCGCCGAAGAAATCTCCCTGCGAAACTGCGTTTGGATGCTCCGGCTCAGGACCTATTACGGCATGGAGGCCGGCGAGGTCAGGCAGCACCTTATTTTTCTTAAAGAGCGGCCGGACCTGAGCGCGGACGCTCTGGAGGCCCTGGAATTCCCCCTGGACAGCCGCGCCGAATGGGAACGCTGGAAACGTGTTTCTTTTCTTAATCCTGAAGGCCCTTCCCGGCGGGTGTTTCAATCCAAAGGAAGCTCCGGCGTCTGGTACGCGGATCCCCGGTATTTCCAGAACGCCGCGTCGGAATATCTGTACAAACTGACCCTGCACAGCTTCCGGCGGCGGCCCTCTTCCATAGACACAAGCTTTTGTTTTATCAAGCTGAAACAGTTTGAGGAAGACCTGCTTACCAGCAACGCCGAGGGGCTGGGAATGGGTATGTCCAGCAAGGATGTGTTCGGTATCCTGGAAGCAGGGTCTTCGTTAAAGCCGGAGTCCCCATGATCCGCCCCCGGAAGATGAAGCAGATAGAAATGACCGTTCTTACCCGGGATGTGGATTCGGTCATTGAGTATTTGGGCCGCCGGGCCCTGATGCACTTTTCCGGAGAAACCCTGACGGAGGGCGCGCCGGGAGAAAGCGCCGGCAGTTCGGGCAGGGTATCCCGGATCCGGGAAAATCTGGACCGCCTCCGGTCCGCCGCGGTATATCTGGGGGTGGAACTTCCCGGCGGGACAGGGGAAGACGGCGAGCTTCCCCGGGAAGCGGAGGAACGCCTGACCGATACCCTGATTCAGACAATCCTGGGGCTGGCGGCCAGGGAAAACGAACAAACCCGGGAAAAGAAAAAGCTGGAAGAAACCCTGAACGAAGCCCAGGCTTTTTCCAGGCTTGACGCGCCCTTTTCCGATCTGGACCAGCTTTCGTACCTGACCCTGCGGGTGGGGCGGCTGGATCCCCGCCGCCGGGAAGAACTGCAGGAAAATCTGGCGGACCGGGCGGTGATCATCCCCCTGGACGACACGGGCCGAATCCTGGCGGCGGCTTCCCGGAAGGGCCGTTTTGCCCTGGATTCGGCCCTGAAAAAATCGGCCTTTGCCCCCATCGCCATCCCCGAAGGGTACAAGGGCGTTCCCTCCGATTTGCTTGCCAGCCTCCACGGGCGGATCGTCCTGGCGGAAAAAGAGCTGGCCGGCATCGCCGAAAAGAAAACCGCCTTCCACAGGGAGTACGGCCCGGCGCTGCAAAAACTGACCGGCGCTTACCTGATGGCCCAGGCGGTGGAAGAACTCAAGCGCCGGCTGCGGGGTACCCGGAATGTCTTTGTCCTCCGGGGCTGGGTTCCCGCGGACGAAGTCACGGCCCTGGTGGAGGAGCTGCAAAAACGGACCGAAGGCCGGGCGGCGATCCGTTCCTATAACCCGGAAGAACTGGAAGAGGTAGTCGAGGGCAGGGAAAAGGTGCCGGTCTCCCTTAAACACGGCGCTTTTGTCAAAGGCTTTGAACCGGTGGTGTTTTCCTACGGCGCGCCCCTCTACGGCACCCTGGATCCCACCCCTTTTGTGGCCTTTTTCTTTACCATCCTGTTCGGGATCATGTTTGGCGATATGGGGCAGGGACTGGTACTGCTCCTTTTGGGTTTCGCGGTGG
Source organism: Spirochaetaceae bacterium (assembly GCA_031265015.1). Lineage (GTDB taxonomy): Bacteria > Spirochaetota > Spirochaetia > Treponematales > Breznakiellaceae > JAISBN01. The sequence continues at coordinate 3,479 of JAISDG010000039.1, forward strand.
GTACGAAAAAAAGCAAATTCCTTGAATCTTTTGGGAAATTCGCCGTTCCCCTTAAGGCGGTGGGCATTTCTTCCATGGTCATGGGTTTTTGTACCGGGGAATTTTTTACCAACGAAACCATCCTGGTCAAACCCGTCCAGGGGATTTTGGGCTTCTTTATGAAGCTCTTCGGCATTGCCGGGGAGCCCCCGGAACGGATCCTCCATCTGATGCCGGACAAAAACAATGTGGCCAAGCTCTTTTACTTTTTCGGCTTTACCATCGCGGTGGGGATTATCCTTAACTCCATCGGTCTCTTCGTGAATATCATCAACCAGTGTTCCCTTAAAAAATACGAGAGGGCGTTTTTTTCCAAGACCGGCCTGGCGGGGCTGCTCTTCTTCTGGTACGCGGTATTTATCGCCCTGCGGATCATTCTGGGGGGGGCTTTCCGCTGGTACGATTATCCGGGGCTCCTGGTTCCCGCGGGGCTTATCTTTTTTGGTCCGGCGCTGTGGCGTCTTTTTGCCCTGGAACGGCCGGTGCTGGAACACGGCCTGGTGGTTTTTATTATGGAAGGATTTGTAGAGATCCTTGAGTCCGTGTCCACCTACATTTCCAATACGGTCAGTTTCTTACGGGTGGGCGCTTTTGCCCTGTCCCATGCGGTGCTGTCCTTCATTGTCTTTACCCTTTCGGGGATGGTGGCAAATATTTCCGGCGCCTTTTCGCTGATAATCATTCTTTTCGGGAATGCCGTGATCATCCTTCTGGAAGGGATGATCGTCGCCATCCAGGTGATGCGGCTGCAGTACTATGAATTTTTCAGTAAATTTTTTACAGAAACCGGGGTGGAATTTACGCCCTTCCGCTTTCGTAAAAAAGTATGATATGACATGAAAGGAGTTCGTATGAAGCGAAGGTTTGTAGTGGTCATGCTGTTCTTCATGACCGTGGCCCTGTTTGCCCAGGATACCGCGGAGGCTGCCGAAGCCCCTGCCCAAAGTACGTCGGTGTGGAAGTACTTTGCCGCCGCGCTGGCGGTGGGTATTTCCTGCATTGCCGGAGGCATCGCGGTGGGACAGATTGGTTCCGCCGCCATGGGGGCGATGAGCGAAAACCCCGAACTTTCGGGGAAGGCCCTGCCCTATGCCGGTCTGGCGGAAGGGATCTGCCTTTGGGGCTTCCTGGTGGCGCTCCTGATCATGATCTTTTAGGTCCGGTGGATTATTTTTTTATCGGGGATCCGGAACTGGTAACCGCTTTCCGGTTTATAGGAATCAGAGGACAGGCGGTTTCCGGCCCGGAAGAAGCGCTGGCGGTGTTTAACAAACTAACCCGTCATTGGGACGAAAAGGCCGGCGCCGTTCTTCCCGATTCTGCCGCGCCCTGCCGGGTCCTGGTCCTGACGGAAGAAACCGCCGGCTGGCTGGGAGAAACCCTGACCGGCTGGCAGCTCTCAGGAGAATACCCGCTGGTGGTGGAGGTCCCCGGTACCATGGGCCGGCTTCTGGGCCGTAAAACCCTGGTAGATTCTATCAGGGAAGCCATCGGGGTCCATGTATAGGAAACGGCCGTAAAATTAACGGCCACAGAATTACAAGATTATTTTATGGAAGAATTACAGTCAACAGAGGTGCTGGACAGGGAAATCCTCGAAGACGCCCGGAAAAAAGCATTTAAGATCCTCAAAAGCGCCGACGATTCGGTTGCCGCTTCAAAGGCGCTCTGGGAACGGAAGCTCCAAAAGACCCTGGAACAGGCCAGGATGGCCTACGCAAAAAAAGCGGAACAATCCCGCCGGGAGATCATGGTCAAACTTCCCCTGGACAAGCGGCGGATCCGGTCCGAAAGAATCGAAACTCTGTTGAACGAAGCCATGCGCGGCTTTCTTGCATCCCTGGACCGGGATACTCTGCTTCGGATACTGGGGCGGGAGCTGGCGGAACGGGCCGCGGCCCTGGAGGACGAAACTTCCGGTCCCGGGGAACTTCGCTGCCGGGACTTAAGTTCCGCGGAGCTTTCCGCCCTGGGTTCGGAAACTTTTCCGGGGGCGGTCCTCAAAGCTGCCGGGAATCCTTTGCATACAGAGTCCGGCGCCTTTCCCGCGGTCGTCGTGGATTTTCCCCGGCTGCGGATCACCGCTTCCGTGGATAACGCCGCCCGGGACCTGCTCCAGGATAAACGGGCCGAACTGGCCGAGGCCCTTTTGGGGGAAGTCCATGATTGAAGGAAGGGTTGATCGGATTTCCGGCCCCATTGTCAGGGCCGGCGGCCTGGGCCGGGCGGGGCTCTTTGACGTGGTGGAAGTAGGGGATCGCCGCCTTCTGGGCGAGATAGTCCGGCTGGAACGGGACGAGGCGGTGATTCAGGTATATGAAGACGACACGGGGCTGAAAATCGGCGCGGCCGCGGTATCCACCGGCCGGCCTCTTTCGGCGCTTCTGGGACCCGGCCTTATCGGGACAATCTATGACGGCATCCAGCGGCCCCTGAAAGTACTGTACGACAAAACCGGCGCTTTTATGAGTCCCGGCGTCCGGGCGGAACCGCTGGACATGAAAAAAAAATGGCTCTTTGTTCCGGACAAAGCGGCGGCGTCTGGTGGGACGGCGCCTAATGAGGCGGTGCCTGATGGAACGGCGTCTGATGGGACTGATGGGGCGGTACTTGGTAAGACGGCTCCCGGCGGCGGGTCCGCCGTTCAGGCCCGGCCGGGAATGGCCCTGGGCACGGTCGCGGAAACGGAAAGCATCAGCTGTACGATCATGGTTCCGCCGGGAACGACGGGGAACATCAGCTGGCTTGCCCCCCCGGGCGAATATACCTGCGCGGACATTATCGCCAGAACCGATACCGGCATGGAAATACCCCTGGCCCAGTGGTGGCCGGTCCGGATCCCCCGGCCCAGCGCGGAGCGGCTCTCGCCGGACCGGCCCCTGATCACGGGGGAACGGGTCATCGACCTTTTTTTCCCCCTTTCCAAAGGAGGCGCGGCAGCCATCCCCGGCGGCTTCGGCACCGGCAAAACCATGACCCAGCATGCGATAGCCAAATGGTGCGATGCCGACGTGATCCTCTACGTCGGCTGCGGCGAGCGGGGCAACGAGATGACCGACGTCCTTACCGACTTTCCCCGGCTGGAGGATCCCCGGACAGGCCGCTCTCTGATGGAGCGGACCATCCTGATTGCCAACACCTCCAACATGCCCGTGGCCGCCCGGGAAGTGTCTATTTATACCGGGGTTACCCTGGCGGAATTTTACCGGGATATGGGGTACCATGTGGCGATCATGGCGGATTCCACCAGCCGCTGGGCGGAAGCCCTGCGGGAACTGTCGGGCCGCATGGAAGAAATGCCCGCGGAAGAGGGTTTTCCCGCGTATCTTCCCACCAGGCTTGCGGAATTTTACGAACGGGCCGGGCGGGTCCGGACCCTGGGGGAAAAGGAAGGGTCCGTAACGATCATCGGGGCCGTGTCTCCGCCGGGGGGCGATTTTTCGGAGCCCGTTACCCAGCATACCAAACGCTTTATCCGCTGCTTCTGGGCTCTGGACCGGGATCTGGCCAACGCCCGGCACTATCCGGCGATCAGCTGGATCGACAGTTATTCCGAATACGCCGAAGAGGTCAAACCCTGGTGGGAAAAACTCAGCCCCGCCTGGGTCCAGATCCGGCAGGAGGCCCTGGAACTCCTTAAAAAAGAACAACGCCTGGCGGAGATTGTCCGCCTTATCGGTCCCGATGCCCTTCCCGATGGTGAACGGCTTGTCCTCCTGGTGTCGGAGATTATCAAAGACGGTTTCCTCCAGCAGAACTCCTTTGACGAGGTGGACATGTACTGCGTTCCCGCCAAGCAGGTACGGCTGCTGGAACTGATCATGGAGTTCTACCGCCGCTGTGAAACCTGCATAAAACTGGGAGCGCCCCTTTACAAGATCAGCGGCCTGGCCGCGGAAGACAGCCAGCGCCCTCTTCGGGAACGGCTTTCGCGGCTTAAAAGCGAAGTAAAAAACGGCGATGAGGGGGGCTTTGCGGACTTTGAACGGGATATGACAGGGACCCTGGAAGCGCTGGAGCGGAGTTACCGCAACAGGGAACTGCTCTGACCGAATATGTTACGGGAAGGATGATAGATAAACGTGAAGGATGTATGTTAAGGATGATACATGAGGGGCGTTGAGTACCGGGGCTTGACCCGCATTGAAGGGCCGGTCGTGATCACCGAGCGGAGCCGGGACGTGGGCTTTAACGAGGTGGCCGCCGTTTATGACCGCAACGAAGGCCGCCGCCTGGGCCGGGTGGTGGACATGAGCGGGGACTGGGCGGCGATTCAAATTTTTGGGAGCACGACAGGCCTGTCCGCCGATGACAGCCGGGTGGAATTCCTGGGTAAACCCATGGAGTTCCGGGTAGGGCCGGGGCTTCTGGGCCGGGTCTTTAACGGCCTGGGGGAACCCATCGACGGGTACGGCAGCATCCTTTCATCTACCTGCCTGGATGTGAACGGCCTCCCCATTAATCCCTATGCCCGGACCTATCCCCGGGATTTTATCCAGACGGGGATTTCCGCCATCGACGGCATGAACACGTTGATCCGGGGTCAGAAACTGCCTATCTTTTCCGGCAACGGCCTTCCCCACAACCGTCTGGCCGCCCAGATAGTGCGGCAGGCAAAAATTCTTTCCGGGCCCGGTTCCGGCGATGCCGGTCCCGGCGGTTCTCAGTTTGTTATCGTTTTCTGCGCCATGGGGGTAAAGTACGATGTGGCCCGGTTCTTCCTGGACGACTTTGAAAAATCCGGAGTCCTGGCCAATGTCGTGGTGTTTCTTTCCCTGGCGGACGCCCCCAGCCTGGAACGGCTGGTGACTCCCCGCTGCGCCCTTACCGCCGCCGAATACCTGGCCTACGATCGGAATATGCATGTCCTGGTGGTTATGACCGACATGACCAACTACTGTGAAGCCCTGCGGGAAGTTTCGTCCATCCGGGGGGAAGTGCCCAGCCGCAAGGGGTATCCCGGCTATCTCTATTCGGAACTGGCAAGCCTCTACGAACGGGCGGGAAAAATCGAAGGTTCATCGGGATCCATCACCCAGCTTCCCATCCTTACCATGCCCAACGATGATATCAGCCATCCCATCCCGGACCTGTCGGGATATATCACCGAAGGCCAAATCGTTCTGGATCGCGAACTCTTCCAGCGGGGGGTATACCCGCCGGTTGCGGGGCTTCCCAGTCTTTCCAGGCTTATGAAGGACGGTATAGGACCGGGGATGACAAGGGAAGATCACAAGGATGTGTCCAGCCAGCTTTTTGCCGCCTATTCCAAAGTCAAGCAGGTCCGCAGCCTGGCGTCGATTATCGGCGAAGAAGAATTATCGGAGAACGACAAAAGATATCTTAAATTCGGGGAAACCTTTGAGCGTATCTTTCTGACCCAGGATGAGCACGAGAACCGGGACATCGGCCGGACCCTGGACCTGGGCTGGCAGGTTCTGGCCGAAATTCCCCGGGACGAGCTTTTACGGATCAAGCAGGAATATATCGAAAAGTACCTTAACCCGGCCCTGGCCGCTGCCGGCAAAGAGGCTCCCGCGGAGCAGGGTTAAAAGTGGAGACGCGCCGTGGCCCGTGAACAAACCGCCCCTACCAAGAGTAATCTTTTCCGTGTCAAGGAACGGCTTGCCGCCGCGAAGGACGGCTATGACCTCCTGGAACAGAAACGGGAAATCCTGGTGATGGAGCTGATGCAGAAGGTCGAAGAGGTTAAGCTGCTGGAACGGGACCTGGACAACTGTATCGAGACGGCGTACCCCGCCCTTAAGCGGATGCTGATTGTGGTGGGCCGGGAACGGGCGGACCGGCTTTCCCGGGGGATAAAATACCGCTTTGAACTGGAAGAAAAGCGGGTTATGATCGCGGGAATGAACCTTCCCACCCTGAAAGTACGGCTTCCGGGGGTGGAATTAAAGTATTCTCCCGCGAATTCATTTGCGGAATGTGATGAAACTGTGTTAGAATTCTTTAAGTTGCTGAAGGTTCTAACGGAACTGGCGGCGGTCCGGACCATCGCGTGGCGGCTTGCCCGGGAAGTCCGGAAGACCCAGCGGCGGGTTAATGCCCTGGAAAAAATGGTAATTCCCACCGCCAGGGACACAAAAATATATATTGAGGCGGCTCTTGAGGAACGGGACAGGGATTCGTTCTTTACAAGCAAGCTGCTCAAAAGGAAAACCGGAAAGGAATGATAAAGGCCCTCTTCTCCAACATCGTGGTGGCTGTCTCCGGCTCGGACGCTTCTATCCTGGCGTCCAAGTATGCGATCGTGCTGGCAAAGCTGTACCGGTGCCGGCTTTCGGCGGTGTATGTGATCGATACCGCCACCATCAGGCAGCTGACCTTAAGCAAAATTTTTATTCAGGAGGAAAGCCTGGAATACGAAAAGAGCCTTGAAGCCAACGGCGGGCGGTATCTTTCCTTTGTGGAAGAACTGGCCCGGGCCAAGGGTGTTAAAATAGAACGGGAAATGCGCCGGGGGGCGGTGTACACCGAACTCCTGGGCGCCGCGGACGAGCGGAAAGCGGACCTTATTATCCTGGGAGGCTGGGAAAAAGACCGGAACGCCCGGGACATCATTACCCATGCCCACCGGGAAATCATGGTCGGCGCCAAATGCTCGGTCCTTCTGGCTAAGGAACCTTCCATCGATCAGCTTTACAAGCAGGCGTGATGAGGAACTTCGGTATCCCTCAGTTCCTCATCTTGAGGAATCTCGGTATCCCTC
>JAISDG010000042.1 GCA_031265015.1 Spirochaetaceae bacterium
CCCATACCGGGCCTCCAGATATTGGGTGTGGAGCCTCTGCTCCCCGCCGTTTACATCGAACTGGGCCAGGGCGTTCAGGGTCAGGGAAGTCCGGGGCGTCAAGTCGGCGAATTCCCCGGTTACCGAAGCCAGTACCCTTCGGGAGGCAAAGTAAGTATCCATATCGCCATAGTCCGCCGGCAGGGCATAGCGCTCCGCGTCGCCGGAAGTCATCACAATGCCGGCGGTTTCCTTGTACAGGAACCCCGTGTAAAACGCCCCGGCGCTTAACCGGAGCTTTCCAAAAACGGCGCTTCCCTTAAGGCCGTCAAACAATCCCGCCGCGATAATTCCCGCGGGGTCTTCAAAACGTATCCGGCCGGCCTCCAGAAAAAGGCGGTCCGCCGGCCGCCAGGAAAATTCGGCCTGCCCCAGCTCTACCCGCACGGGCATATCTTCCGGTTTCCATTCCTCCTGTTCAAATACCGTCTCCGCCTTCGCGGAAAGGTAGAGCTTCGCCGTCTTTCCCCATTCAGCGGACAGCCAGGGACGGTAGGTTCCGGTGTAGGTCCACTCAAGTCTTTCGTTATCCCCGCCGGGATTGGTAAAGGAACCGGCAGTTCCCGCTTCCGGGTTTTGGCTTATCAGCAGCCCAAAGTCCAGGGCTCCGGCGGCGATCCCCGGAAGGACGGCGTAAAGGAAAAGGGGCATTACAAGGCGGCTGATGTTATTCAAGTTCAAACGTTCCTTCGTATTCCCGCAGGTCCTCGGTTCCGCTGGAAATACCCTGAGCCTTGCGGGTGCCCTCCCTTTGGGATTCCGCAAGGTCTTCCAAAAGCCGCCGCCGCGCCGCTTCTTCCGCCAAAGCCGCATCGTCCCCGGTAAAGGTCAGGGTTCGGCCCAGGATTTGCAGGAAGCTCCCGCCGTCAACAGACCCGCCGGGATCGGTTCTCCCCCGGAGAAGCCCCAAATAGATCAGTTCCCGGTTGGCGTAGCGGGGCCCCGGAAAGAGGGTGTATAAAATTCCGCCCCGCAGCCCAAAGGACTTCATGATGAGCAGCGAAAGTTCCCCCAACCTGATGGGGCGGTCCGCCTCCGCCCGGCGGGGCAGCCACCCCTCGTTCCGGGCCGCCTGAAAAGCGTCCCCGCCGCCCAATGAGGCGTCCGCCGAGGCAAGGACAAACCGGGCCGCCTGGGCATAGGTAATTTCCCGGCTCCCGAGGATGCCGTCCAGTTCCTCCGCGGTTTGGGCGGAACCAATCCCCGAAACCGCCGCGCACAGGATAACTATCACCGTTTTTTTCATAATCACGCTCTCCTTAGTTAAGACGCTCAAGTTCAACGGCCTCGGGCTGTGTTTTTACCCTGCCCTGCCGCCTTGGTTCTTCATTTTGGGCGCATTTCCGGCGCTCCGCGCCGGAAACCGGGCTTTCCGCTCCAATCTTTTGTACCGCCGGGCGGCACAAAAGTATTTCCGCTTCAATCCCTTGCGCGTCTGCTGCCGTGTTGGATGAACCCGGAGAATTTTGGTATACCAGCAGGGACTCCGCCATGTATTGGATATACCCCCGGCCCGCTTCGCTTAGTCTTTCCATGGCGTACAGAAATTCATCATACTCCCGCTTTCTTTCCCTCATATTGATAAACTTACCTTGTTTATATGATATAAGCACATTGTAAGTATTGTCAATATATCTTTCTTTGTAATATCTCATGCTTGCTTTGTAAGATACATAACTGGTATTATTGTTAAGGTATGAAGGATAAAAAGACCGCAAAGAAGGCATCCCTGACCGGGGATTCGGTCATGGGACAACGGATCGTACTCCTTCGACACGCCCTCAAGCTTACCCAGGTCGAATTTTCCAAAAAAATCATGATCTCCAACGGGATGATAGCGGCCATCGAACTAGGTAAACGGAAGGTAAACGACCGGCTTTTACGGCTTATAAAGATCACCTTCGGGGCAAACGAACACTGGCTCAGAACCGGCGAAGGCCCGATGCTTGAACAGGACAGAACCCCGGATTACAAAATTTCCGAAGCCCTGGAAGCCTTCCAAAAATTAAGCCCTCCCCTACAGGATCTGGTCCTCGAACATTTGTATAAGCTTTTGGAGTACGAACAAAGCGTTAAAAAAGACTTGTAACCATTCAGTCGTAGCGCAATACGTCCCCCGGGGAGAAGCGCAACAGGCTCCTAGCAGTTTGTTGCGCTTCGCGCTTAAAACCCAAAAAATCGCCAGACAGGCGATTTTTTACCTTGCAAACTGCGTAAGGAGCCCATTAATCGGGGTTTTTGCGGCACAAAGTGACGCAAAAACCCACAAGCGCAACAGGCTCCTATGCGTCCCGGGTTTTTTCCGTCTTAAAGAGGGCCTGAATTTCCCTGGCGTAGTTGGCGCTGATCCGGCGCCGCAGGGGTTCCCCCTTGGACGAAAACTCCGTTCCCGCCTGAAAGGGCCTGGAGAGGAGCTTAAACTTGTAGATCCGCTCAAAGGTCTTAAAGCCGGCTTCCGGGCCTACCAGATCCGAAACATCGTTGGCAAGCAGCTCGATAATTTCCGGCTGCCTGAGAAGAAGCTCCCAGTCCACGATGGGGATATTGTTCTCCTCCGCAAACGCCATGACCGCTTCCTGTACCGGCACGATAAGGGCGGCCAGGTACTTCTGATCCTGCCCCACCACCATGCA
>JAISDG010000105.1 GCA_031265015.1 Spirochaetaceae bacterium
TGTCCGGGGCGCTTTTACCGGCGGTCCAGGGAAAGTCGGGGCTGGGGTAGATCAGGGCCTCGATGTGTTCGGCCTTGTCTTTTTTTCCTTCCGTATAGCCCCGGACCAGGATCTGGTCGATTTCCTCGAAAAGCTGGAATTCGTTTTCAATTTCTTCCGGATAAACATTCTTGCCCCCTTCGGTGACAATCATGTTTTTAGCCCTGCCGGTCAGGTAGAGGTATTCTTCATTATCCAGATAGCCCAGGTCCCCGGTTTTAAGATAACCGTCGGCGGTAAAGACTTCGGCGGTTTCCCTGGGCATTTCAAAGTAGCCCTTCATCACCATGGGGCCCTTGACGGCCACTTCCCCTACACCCCGTTCATCCGGATCAAGGATCTTCATCTCCATCCAGGGAAGCACTTTGCCAACGCTGGTTTCCTTGTAATGATCCACCGGGTTTAAAGCGATAATGGGGCTGGTCTCGGTCAGGCCGTAGCCCTGGACAAAGTCGATGCCCAGCTGGTTGTATTTTCTGAACACGCCGGGGGCCAGGGGGCCGCCGCCGCAGATGCCGTTCCGCAGGGTGGTAAGGCTGGCCTTTTCCAGGATAAAGCCGAACATTTTTTTGCCGGGATTGACCTTAAACACTTTTTTGATGAACCCGGAAACAGCCATAAGGAAAGAAATAAGGCCGTACACCACCAAGCCCTTTTCCTTGATCCCCCGAAGTATGGATGCCAAAACTTTGTTGAAGAGCAGGGGCACCGCCAGGAGCATGGTAATCTTTGCTTCTTTCAGGTCCTTTAAAATAGCCTTGGTAATCATCCGCTTGCCAAAGACCACTTCACAGCCTACGGAAATGCTTTCGATAAACACCGCCAGCATGGTATAGGCGTGATGAATGGGAAGGAGCGCGTAAAACACATCCGTAGGGAGAACAACCAGGTTTCCCTGGGCCAGATAACAGTCGGCCACAAGGTTTTCGTGGGTCAGCATAACTCCCTTGGGTTTTCCCATGGTACCGCTGGTAAAAAGGATCGCCGCCAGATCCTGGCTTTCCGCGGCTTCTATAGCCACGTCGGGCCCGTCCAGATCATAGATGAAAGTTCCCTTTCCCTTTTTTAGGGAGATAACCCCGCCCGGTTTAAGTTCCGCATTTCCGCCGGCATAGCGGTCGTATTTTTCTTCGTCCACAAAGAGCAGTTTTATTTTGGCGGTTCTGATAAGCAAATCCGTTTCTTCGTTTTTAAGCTGGTAATCCAGGGGAACCACCGTGGCGCCCGCAAAAAGGATCCCCAGGTAGGCAACGGCCCATTCGGGAGAATTTTTCCCCGTCACCGCTACCCTGTCTCCTTTTCTAATGCCCCAGCCGTGAAGCCACCGGGCAACGGCCTGTACTTTAGCGAGGGATTCATTGTAGGTAAGGCTGATTCTGTCGGGTTCATAGATGGTAAGGCAGGGTCTTTCCCCGTACCGCCGGCAAATAATGGTAAACATTTCCGGCAGAGTGGGCCATTGCCCATTAAAAACCGTTCCCCGGTATTCGTCCAGAACGGCCCAGGGCTTGCGCCCTCCAACTCCTAATTGTTCCATAACGTAATCCTTTGTTTGCAGGGGTCTTGCTGCCCGGCCCTTGGGGCAGAAAAAATCACTATTTAGACACGTCCCGCGGGAAAAAGTTGCGGACCACACCGGTTAAGCATAACAAAACCCCGGGCGCCTGAAACGGCGAAATCCGTTCATAAATCGGAATAGGCCACCAGTTTATCATCCATACGCCTGAGCCTGCGGGACAGATCCCTGGCGAGGTTCATCATGATCAGGGAAAAACAGTGGACATCGGCCTTGTAGATTTCCCTTAAAGCCTTGTTGGAAACGGAAATAACCCGGGTACCGGTCAGGGTTTTGATGGTCGCCGCCGAGGGCATCACGTCCAGCACTTCCATTTCCCCGAAGGTATCCCCTTCCCCAAATTCCGTCAGGATCACGTTGTGCTTTACCACCGCGACCCGGCCGTTTATGATAAAGCGGATTTTTCCGTTGGGGGAACCTTCGGTAATAATATCGTTCCCGGCTTCATAGGATTCATCAGCCATATAAGGGATAATCCGGTTTATCTGATCCTCCAGAAGTCCTCCGAACAGGGAATATTTTTGCAGTTTTGAAGGTTCTACCATGTTCCCGTCTCCTTATTATGCCAGAGAAACATTATACGTTAAATTTGAAGAACATGACATCCCCGTCCTGAACCGTGTAGTCTTTGCCCTCCATGCGGTACCTGCCTGCCTCTTTAATTTTTGCTTCGGTCCCGTAACGGAAAATATCGCCGCAGCTGTAGACTTCCGCCTTGATAAAGCCCCGCTCAAAGTCCGTGTGAATAACCCCCGCGGCTTCCGGCGCTTTCTGTCCCGCCCGGATAGTCCAGGCCCGGCACTCATCGGCTCCCGCGGTAAAGAAAGTCCGCAGCCCCAGCAGCCGGTAGGCTGCGTGAACCAGGGCCGAAAGCCCCGGTTCCGTTAATCCCAGCTCTTCCATAAACGCTTTTTTTTCTTCCGCCTCTTCTATGACCGCCAGCTCCGCCTCGAATTTTCCGCAGATGCACACCGCTTCGGAACCTTCCGCGGCGGCCTGTTTCCTCACCGCCTCTACATAGTCCGCGGGAGCGCCGGGCTTTCCGGAAAGGACGGCCTTGATCCCCTCTTCGTCCAGGTTGCACACGTAGAGCTGGGGTTTCATGGTGATAAAATGGCAGTCGTATACGGCGGCCCGTTCATCCTCTCCCAGGGCGGCGTTCCGGGCGGCCCCCCCTTCTTCCAGCAGGGGACCGATTTTGGAAAGAGCGGCAAGAAGGGTTTCGGCGGCCTTTTTTTCCGCTCCCCCCTGGACACGGATCGTCCGTTCCGCCCGGTCTTTGCGTTTTCCCAGGGTTTCCAGATCCGCCAGGGCGAGTTCTATGTTGACCGTTTCCATATCCGACAGGGGATCTACCCTGTTGTTTACATGGATAATGTCCGGATCGTCGAAACACCGGACCACCTGGGCGATAACTCCCACCTCCCGGATATGGGAAAGAAACTGGTTCCCCAGACCCTCGCCCCTGCTGGCCCCCTTAACAAGGCCGGCGATGTCTACAAATTCTACCGCCGCGGGAATGGTCCGCTCCGGCTTAAAAAGCGCCGACAGTTTTTCCAGCCGCTCGTCGGGAACGTTGACGATGCCTACGTTGGGGTTAATGGTACAGAAAGGATAATTGGCCGCCTCCGCGGGGGCGGAGCTGAGGGCCGAAAAGATCGTGGATTTTCCGACATTGGGAAGCCCCACTATGCCGCAGTTTAACGCCATGGTATCATCATATCCTTAAATGACTGCACTGATCAACAGAATCATTGATTACTCCGCGGTAAACGGCCCGGGCACAAGAAGCGTACTGATGTTTCAGGGCTGCAATTTCCGCTGCCGGTACTGTCACGTGCCGGACACTTTGGGAAACTGTAACGGCTGCGGGGTCTGCGCCTACCATTGCCCCTGGGGGGCCCTGAAGCTCGAAGCCCCCGGTACGGCCCCGCAATGGGTAGAAGAAAACTGCACCGGCTGCGGGGCCTGCATCAATGCCTGCCGCAAGGATTCATCCCCCAAAATCAGGCGGATGAGCATCAAGGATGTGCTGGATCATGTGATGGAACACCGGCGGTATATCCGGGGCATTACCTGTTCCGGCGGGGAATGTACTCTGTATACCGAATTTATGACGGAACTCTTTCCGCTGATCCGGCGGCAAAAACTCAGCTGCCTTATCGAGACCAACGGCACGCTGAACTTTGATCGGCACCGTGATTTGATGGATTGCTGCGACGGGGTAATGCTGGACATCAAGGCCGCGGATCCGGAGCGGCACCGGGAACTGACAGGCCGGGACAACGCGGCGGTGTTTAAAAGCGCCGCGGCTCTGGCCCGGATGGGAAAACTGCTGGAAATCCGAACCCTGGTTACCACGGCCGACTACGGCGCCCGGGAAACAGTGGAAAAAGCCGCCGAGATTCTTGCCCCCTGTCCGGGTAAAAGCGACATTGCCTACCGGCTTATTCCCTTCAGGGTTTTTGGGGTCCGCCGGGAATACCGCGGCATGGGCACTCCCTCCCGGGAATTTATGGAAGAATTGCGGATCCTGGCGCTGGCCTGCGGATTCTCCAAAGTGATCGTGTCATAAGGGATTTGCGCGGATTTACGCCGCGTGAGGGGCTATACCAGCCGGTACCGGATACCTTCGTCATAGATGTCTACCCCCTCAGCCTTTTTCAGGCCGTTCACCGCCAGGTAAGTAACCGGGGTGAGGATCGCCTCCAGCGCGCACTTGAACAGGTAATTGGTCAGTACCAGGGCGGTAAAGCTGTCCCAGCTGAATATTCCCGTAAGACTTGCGATGCCGACAAAAACCAGAGTATCCAGCAGTTCCCCGGCAAGGGTACTGCCGATGGTCCGCATCCAGAGAAAGCGGCCCTTAAAAATCACCTTCATCCGGGACAGGATAAGGGAATTGGAAAATTCCCCCGCCAGGTAACCCGCCAGGCTTGCCAGCACGATGCCGCCGGAACTCATTCCCCCCAGGATTTTGTCGTAGGCGGCGCTTCCCGCATAGGACTCCCAGACCGGATCAGCGGGCAGGGAGCGGAGGATAAAAAAGATCAACGCCGAAAGCGCCAGGCACCCGAAGCCGGTCCAGATAACCCGCCGCCCGGCCCGGAAGCCGTAGACTTCGGTGAGGATATCCCCAAAGACATATGACAGGGGAAAAAGGATGGTTCCGCCGTCAAAGGCCATGGGGATGCCGAAAAGGGAAACCCCCAGGTCAACGATTTTTGCGGAAGACGCCACATTGCTGGTAACAAGGATCGCCGCAAAGAACGCGGTAACCGTCCCCAGATACTTGAATGACCCCGGCCCCGGGACAGACCGGGAAAATTGTACAGCCATGCATGATTGTAGCACGCGCCCGAAAACTTTCAAACTATTCGCCATGTGCCCTGTGGGTCCGTCAGGCCTTAAACCGCTTGAGCCGCAGCGCGTTGGTTACCACCGATACCGAGGAAAGGCTCATGGCCGCGGCGGCAAAGATCGGGTTAAGGAGCGGCCCTCCGAACAAGTAAAGCGCCCCCGCGGCAATGGGGATCCCCAGGGTGTTATACCCGAAGGCCCAAAACAAATTTTGCTTGATGTTCCTGATGGTTTTTCTGCTTAAGGTAATCGCCGTGGAAACATCCTTAAGGTCGCCGCGCATCAGGACTATGTCCGCGGATTCCATCGCCACATCGGTGCCGCTGCCTATGGCAATGCCCACATCCGCCTGGGCCAGGGCCGGTGCGTCATTGATGCCGTCCCCCACCATGGCGACAAAGCGCCGGCCCTTTTCCGCGCCGGCGGTTTCCCCCTGCAGTTTCCTGACTTCCGCGGATTTATCCTCCGGCAGTACCTCGGACAGCACCCGGTCAATGCCTACCTGCCTGGCGATGGCCGCGGCGGTTTTGGCATTGTCGCCGGTGATCATGACCACATTGATCCCCATCCGGTGAAGGCTTTCGATGGCCCCCTGGCTGGAAGGCTTTACTACGTCGGCTACCGCGACAATTCCCGCAATTGTTCCGTCTATGGCGGTGTACATCGGGGTCTTTCCTTCCCCGGCCAGCCGGTCCGAATCGGCTTCCAGTTCACCCAGGGCAATGCCCCGCTCGTCCATGAGTTTTCTGTTTCCCGCCAGAATACGGAGCGGGGTCCGGCCCCGGGGATTTACCGCGCCGCCATCAGTGGCCGTATTCACAGCCGCCGCCGCGGCTCCGGTTTCCGCAGCTTCCAGTTCCGCATCTATGCCCCTGCCGGGAATCGCCTCAAACCGGGAAACCGCAAACAGTTCCAGCCCTCGCTCATCCGCGCCGGCGGCGATTGCCTCTCCCAGGGGATGTTCCGATCCCTTTTCGGCGGAGGCGGTGATCCTCAGCAGGTAGTCCGGTTCAATGCCCGGCCGGGTTATGATGTCGGTCACCCTGGGTTTTCCTTCGGTGATGGTTCCGGTTTTGTCAAAGACGATGGTCCGGATCCGGTGGGCCGTTTCCAGGGCTTCGCCGCTTTTAATCAGGATGCCGTTTTCCGCCCCTTTGCCGGTGCCCACCATGATTGCCGTGGGGGTGGCAAGTCCCAGCGCGCAGGGGCAGGCGATAACCAGGACGGAAATAAAAATCGTCAGCGAAAATTCCAGCGCCGTTTTTCCGGCGGGCAGGGTCACCAGCCCCGCGGAAGCCGCGGCAAACCAGGCGATGCCCGCCGCGGCCGCAATCACGCAGACAATGGGCACAAAATACCCCGCCACAATATCCGCCAGCTGCGCAATGGGCGCCTTGGAACCCTGGGCGTCTTCCACCAGCTTGATAATCTGCGCCAGGGCGGTATCGTTACCGGTTTTTTCCGCCCTGAACCGGATAAGGCCGTTGCTGTTTATCGTAGCCGCATAGACCTTGTCTCCCTGCTTTTTGTCCACCGGCATACTCTCCCCGGTCAGCATGGACTCGTCGATGGCGGTGTGTCCTTCGGTAACCGTCCCGTCCACGGGGATCTTTGCTCCGGGCTTAACCAGGATAATGTCGCCGGGAACCACTTCGTCAATAGAGATTTCCCGTTCCGTCCCGTTTTCAATAATTACCGCCGTCTTGGGAGCCAGACCCATAAGCTTTTTAATCGCCTCGCCGGTCCGCCCCCTGGATACCGCCTCCAACGATTTGCCCAGCAGGATCAGGGCGATGATCACCCCCGCGGTTTCAAAGTACAGGGAATCCACCGCGTGAAAATTCCCCCGGGTAATCTGGAACAGGTTATAGACGCTGTATATCACCGCGGCGGAGGTGCCGACGGCGATAAGGGAATCCATGTTGGGACTTCCGTGGATCAGGTTTTTAAACCCGGCGGTATAAAAACGGTACCCCACTCCCACAATGGGAAGGACCAGGATCAGTTCCACGAGGCCGTAGACCAGGGGAAAGTCCATCGGCGCCAGGGCTTTCGGGAAGGGCAGGACGAACCAGGAAGAGTCCCCCATCATGGCCGACAGCATGGGGGCCATGGCAATGTAAAGAAGGGGCAGTCCCAGGGCCGCGGCGACGATGAACTTTCTCCAGAGCGTTTTAATTTCCCGCTCTTTCCGCAGCTTGTCCTCGTCGGCGCCGGAACCGGAAAGATCCAGGGCCTTATACCCCGCCTTTTCGATGGTTTCTTTGATCGCTGAGATTCGGATGGTTCCCGGATCGTAAACTACCGATGCTTTTTCAGTGGCCAGGTTTACCATCACGGTTTCAATTCCCGCCAGTTTTCGTATGGCCCTTTCAACCCTGGAAGAACAGGCCGCGCAGGTCATTCCCCCGACAGGTATGGTTACCGATTGCATATAATGTACTCCTCATTTAAAAATACGCGTTAAAAATTAAAAATCCTTCGTATTTTTAATTTCTTTTCCACCGGGCAAATACTTCCCGGGCCCGGACAAGATATTCCTTCGGGATGGTGATGGTCGATGCGGTGATCGTCTTGTAATCCTTGAGGATTGGGATGGGATTACAGCCCCCGGACCTGACTTCCACCTGGCTCATCCTGAAACGGTTGCCGCAGTTCTGACAGACCAGGACCGTTCCCTGCTGTTTGTAAAAGCCCCGGCCCGAACGATAGCAGACCTGGCAGGTGTTAAAGGCCGTCCGTATCGTGCCGTCCGGCGCTTTGACCGCCAACACTTCTATTCTGGTGCCCTGGATGTCCACCGGATAGAACACGGCGTTCTCGCCCAGGTCGGCGATCTGTATCACCAGGTCCCTGTCCGCGACCGGGGGCTTTACCACATTAAGCTGACCGCCCTGGGCAAAGGCCGCCGCCGCGATCGCTAAAACCATACCCGCGCAAAGGATCTTTTTCATATGCATACTCCTCTATAGAAAGCAGCGTCCCGCCGCTGCTTACGTTAATCGAACATGAACACGAAGTGTTCACGCGTACTCCTATTTTTTCCCTTTCATAAAAAGGGAAACGATGATAATGACTCCCACGGGCAAAATACAGTGCCAGTGGCTGACAAGAAATTCCATCATCCCTCCTCGTTTACCGGGCGCAGCAGGAAGCGGATGGGCCCGCTTCAAAATACGCTTCCGGATAGATTAAGGTTTCGTGGGCCGATACATCGGCGCGGACGGCGTCCGGGTTGATGTTCCGCAGATCCTCCACGGCCTTGACATAACCGTAGAACACATTATCCACCGTGGAGAATTCAAAATCTTCTTCGGCGATAAACTGAATCCCGTTTTCTCCCTGCTTCATATCCACCGCGGTATAATATACCGGAAAAAGAAGGCGGCTGTTTCCCGGATCCAGGGAATCGTTGACAATAGTCCACAGTACCGGCAGGTTCTTCTGTACCGCCAGTACCGCCGGTTCAAAGCCGTCATCGGTCAGGGCTATGGACAGGGTTTGGAAGCGGCCGTCTTCGGAAAGTTCCGCCACGGCGATGGCGCCGGAGGGAATGGTTACCCCCGCGGGAACGGGTTCGGAGCCGGGATCGTTTTCCGCCGCGGTTTCTCCTGGAGCGGTAACGGTGACGGAGCTGCGTATCATTCCCATCCAGCAGCTGTAGTAAAATCTGCCGGTTTTTTCAGGGACAAACTCAATGACGTTTTCTCCCGGCGTAAAGCGGTGTTCAACGCCGTATTCCCGGATGATCATCCGGTTGTTGCATCCGTTGATGTTTTCCCGGGGGGCGTCGATGGTCCACCTGACGGGGATGCCCTGCTGTACCGTGATGGCCGGGTACCGCCCGGGGAGAAGGGTGGACCGTACCACCTGGTAACCGCCATCAATCACCGGCTCAAAGGCGGCCGCGGCTTGAAGCCCCGGGGTGTTCCATATCCGGTCAATGACATTGAAACCGAAGCCGGAAAGGTTCCAGCCGCTTGAAAACATCGTCAGCCCCAGGGCGGTAACGAGGACAGCCCCAAGCTTCATCACCCGGCCGGTAAAAACCCGTCCCCTGCCGCCGCCGCTCAGAAAGGATCCCAGCGCTCCCAGGCCGAACATCAGCGGGGAAGTTCCCAGGCTGAAGAGCAGCATGGAAAGGCCGCCCCGCAGGGGACTCCCCGTGGAAAGGGCGTAGAGCTGCATGGCCTGGAGGGGGCCGCAGGGCATAAGCCCGTTGAGGAGGCCGATCACCAGGGGCCCCTTTCCCCGGAGGCCGCCGGTTTTTTCCGTCAAAAATTTCGGCGGCCGGGGCATGAAGCGCCTGAGGCCGGGGAAGAGGTCCAGCATGTTGATCCCCATGATCACCATAAAAATCCCCGCGCCAAGCTGGACCATTCCCTGGAAACGGCCGCTCAGGGAAACCGCCTGTCCCGCCGTGCCCGCGACAATCCCCACCGCCGTATAGGACAGGATCCTTCCCCCGTTGTACAGCAGGCTTGGAACCGCGGCGGCCCGTTTTTTGTCCCCGGTTTCCGGAGTATCCCGGATACACTGGGAAAGGTTAATGCCCCCGCACATGGCGGCGCAGTGTACCGAACTGACCAGGCCGATGATAAAGATAAGCCCGTAACCCATACCCGCTTCCGCCAGGGGAAAGGCCGATGCCAGACCCGAGGTGCTGAAGTTCCGCAGCAGCATAAAGAGGGCCAGAATGATCGCCAGCGTCCCGGCGGTCCGCAGCGCCGTTCCGGAACCGCTTTGCTCCCCGCCCCCCGGAACCCGGTAATCCAGGCTTTCTATAACTTCTACAATTCCGGAAAGGCTTATCACCCGGGCGTCGTAGGTAACGGCGGCGGTTCCCCTGCTATAACTGACCGCCGCGTCCACGATGCCGCCGGTGTTTTTAAGCTTTTTTTCGATCCGCCTCTGACAGCTGGTACAGCTCATGCCGCCGATACGGAGCGTGGTGGTTTCCATGGCCTCTCCTCACCCGCAAATGTACCGTAACATTGTGAGCAAATTATGGGGATCGGGAAAGGGGGTGAAAAAAGTATCCCCACAATTTTGACACAATGGTATAGTATCTTAAACACCATGAAGGAAAAACAGACGGTTTTAATCGTAGACGACGAACCCAAAATCCTGGAACTGGTTAAATCTTACCTGGAGATGAACGGATTTACGGCCCTCTGCGCCGGGAACGGTAAAGAGGCTCTTGAGTACTTTGAAAGAACCGCCGTTCCAAAGAACGCCGTTCCCAAGAACGCCGTTTCCCTGATTCTGCTTGACCTGATGCTCCCCGATATGGCGGGGGAAGATTTTTGCCGGAAAGTCCGGCAGGTCTCCGGGGTCCCCATCATTATGATTACCGCAAAGGTGGAAGAGGAAGACATAATCCGGGGGCTCAGCATCGGGGCGGATGATTATGTCTGTAAGCCTTTCAGCCCCCGGCAGCTTATGGCCCGGGTACATGCTGTGCTCCGGCGGAGCGCCGGGGCGGAACAGGGCGGCCGTTTCCTCTCCTGCGGAAACTTGCGCGCGGATACCGAGGGGCGGAGCGTCAGTCTGGGCGGAACAAAGCTTGCCCTGACCCGGGACGAATACAACATCCTTACCCTGTTCCTGTCCCGGCGGGCCAAGATCTTTACCCGGGACGAAATTCTGGATCATATCAAGGGAGAAGGCTACGGCGGCTTCGATCGTTCCGTGGATACCCATATCAAAAACCTCCGGGTCAAGATCGGGGACGACAAGCGGGAACCCAAATACATACAAACCGTGTACGGGATGGGGTATCGCCTGGGAGACATTGATGGCGCTGCGGATTAGCCTGCAAAACCGCCTTACCCTGAGTTACGGATTGTTCATCAGCCTGGCTCTGGGTATTTTGGCCCTGGCGGTCAACCAATTTACCGGCAAAGTGTTTAACAGCCTGGTCAGGAACAACATTGCCAGAACCAGCGGGGAAATCGCCCGGACCATGGGGGATCAGTGGCGGCCCCTGGAAGACCGTTTCGATGCCGGCGCGGTTGAAGCCATGGGCATGTACTTTGTTCACCAGGGATACATCGTCAGCCTTGAAGATGCCGCGGGAAAGACGGTCTGGGACGCCCGGTTCTGCGATATGGAACAGTGTACCGAAGTGATCAACAGCATCGCCCGGCGGATGGAAGACGAATACCGCCTGGACGGAGCCTTCCGGCGGGAACTGTTCCCGGTGATGTACAACGGAAGAACCGTAGGCGCCGCGGCCATTGAAACCTACGGCCCCTTTTTCTACAGTGAAACCGAAGCGGGCTTTCTTGCTTCGATCAACCGGCTCTTCACTATCGCCGCGGCGCTTTTGACCCTGTTAAGCATCATCATCTCGGCCCTTGTCTCCAGGACCATCGCCAGTCCGGTGCTGAAGGCGGGAGCCGCGGCCCGAAACATCGCCGCCCTCCATTCCGGCGCATTTCCCCGGTCCGGGGCGGCGGTACGGATTCGGGACAATTACCGCACCGCGGAACTGGCGGATCTTTCCCGGTCCGTCAACGAGCTGGCCGCGGAACTGGAAGCCGGCGAGCGGCGGCAGAAACAGCTTACCGCCGACATTGCCCACGAACTACGCACCCCCCTTACCTGCCTTCAGGGGAACATTGAAGCGATGATCGACGGGGTGTTCAAGTGTGACCGGGAACACCTTGAAAGCTGCCATGAGGAAATTATCCGCCTTGCCAACCTGGTACAGGACCTGAATACCCTCTCCAGTCTTGAATGGGAAAACCTGGTTCTGAACAAAACCGAATTTGATCTTTCAAAATTATTGCGCGTAACGGCAGATCAGTTCAGGGCCGCAGTCCGGGAAAAAGGAATCACCCTGAACCTGGAGCTTGCGCCCTGCCCCGTCAGCGCCGACTATAACCGGCTTAAGCAGGTATTCATCAACCTTCTTTCCAACGCCGTCAAATATACCGACCGGGGAGGCATCACCGTTATCCTGAAGGAAGAAAACCCCGGGGGAACCCTCCGGGAGCCCGCAGGAGCCCTGCGGCCGTCCGTGACAGTTTACATTGCCGACACGGGCATCGGCATCCCGGAGGAAGATCTCCCCCGCATCTTTGACCGGCTCTACCGTTCCGACAAATCCCGGGCCCGCAGTACCGGCGGCGCCGGCATAGGCCTTGCCATTGCCGCCGCGATTACCGCCGCCCATGGCGGAACCATCACTGTCGAAAGCGGCAAAAACGCCGGCGGGGTAAATCCTAAAGGCTTTACCAAGGGCAGTGCCTTGGGCACTGCCCCGGGCGGCGCTGTTTTTTGCGTCCGCCTGTGATAGAATCCTTCCATGCAGTACCGTACCGGCAAGAAATCGGGGAACAGCCTTTCTGTTCTGGGCCTGGGATGCATGCGCTTTTCCCGGGGCAAGGCCGAAAGCATCGTCATGGCTTCCGTAGAAAGGGGAATAAATTATTTTGACACCGCCTGGATGTATCCGGGAAACGAAGAAGCTCTGGGCGCGGCGCTGAAAAAAAACCGGGTCCGGGACAAGGTTTTTATCGCCACCAAGCTTCCCGTGATGCTGGTCAAAAAGCAGGAGGACTGTAACCGGTTCTTTAGCGAAAGCCTTAAACGCCTTAAAACACATTATATTGATTACTACCTGATGCACATGCTTACCGATTTGGCTTCCTGGGAATACCTGGTACGTTTAGGTATCAAGGACTGGATCGCCGTAAAAAAGAAAGGGGGCGAAATCAAACAGGTAGGTTTTTCGTTTCACGGCATGGGCGAAGAATTCATAAAGATCCTTGACGCTTATCCCTGGGATTTTTGCCAAATCCAGTACAACTACAGCAATGAAAACTACCAGGCCGGCATACGGGGGCTTAAAAAAGCCGCCCAAACCATGCCGGTGATCATCATGGAACCCCTGTTGGGCGGCAAACTTGCCGGCGGCCTTCCTTCCGCGGCCAAAGCCATTTTCCGCCACGCCGTTTCCGGCGCCGCCGCTGCCGGGAAAACCGCGGCCGCGTCCCCGGCA
This sequence comes from Spirochaetaceae bacterium, assembly GCA_031265015.1. Classification (GTDB taxonomy): domain Bacteria; phylum Spirochaetota; class Spirochaetia; order Treponematales; family Breznakiellaceae; genus JAISBN01. Next base: position 12,984 of record JAISDG010000105.1, read on the forward strand.
GCCTGGGGCCTGCGCTGGCTCTGGAACCAGGAAGAGACGACAGTGATCCTTTCGGGAATGACCGATCCCGCCCAGGTCGAGGAAAACGCCGTCCTGGCTGGCGCCTGTACGGCCGGTTCCCTTTCGGCGGAAGAACTGGAGGTCTACCGCCGGGTCCGGGATGTATTTAACGCTTCCTTTAGAATCCGCTGTACCAGCTGCGCCTACTGCATGCCCTGCCCCCGGGGCGTCAACATCCCCGGCTGTTTTGCGGCGTACAACGCATCCTTTACCATCGGCTGGGTTACGGGAATGCAGCAGTACATCACCAGTACCGCGGCGGTATCGGCCAAGCCGTCGGGAACGGGAAACTGTACCGCCTGCGGCGCCTGCGAAAGCCGCTGTCCCCAGAAACTGTCCGTCATCGCGGGCCTTAAGCAGGTACGGAAGCGGATGGAGCCCCTGTTTGTGCGGATTATCGTCGCGGCTGCGCGGAAGCTGCTGGGGCGGCGG
>JAISDG010000183.1 GCA_031265015.1 Spirochaetaceae bacterium
GCGCTGCGGGAACAGGCGGCGATCTTTCCGTTGTTTCCTTCGAGGACGCGTCCCATGTGTACTTTGCGGGGACCCCCCTTGCCGTTCCGGGGATGAACCGCGTCAGCTTCGAGATTACCGGCTCTTCCGGCGCGGACCGGGGCAAGCTGATTGCCCTTATCGGCAGGAGCGGTTCGGGAAAGTCCACGGTACTCAGGCATATTAACGCCCTGCTCCTTCCCACCGGGGGGAAGGTGGGGGTGCTGGGAAAGGATACCCGGGACCGGAAAGTCAAGCTTTCCGCCTTGCGGGAACAGGCGATCCTTTCGGTACAGAATCCTGAAAGCGCCCTGTTTGAACGGTACCTGGCCGACGACATAGCCTTTGGCCCGAAAAACAGCGGCTTCCGGGGGCCGGAACTGCTTGAGCGGGTTAAGTCCGCCATGGACAAAACGGGGCTGCCCTTTGCCGCTTTTGCCAACCGGGAAACCCGCTCCCTTTCGGGGGGCGAGAAACGCCGGGCGGCCCTGGCGGGAATTGCGGCCATGGAAAGCAGGGTCCTGCTTCTGGACGAACCCCTGGCCGCGCTGGACGGGACCCATCAGAAAAAGATCCTTGCCATGATCCGGGAATTCCGGGAACAGGGCAAAATGATCATCATTTCCACCCATTCCATGGAAACCGCGGCCGCGGCGGATCTCGCCGGTGTCATGGTGGATGGAACCCTGGCCGCCTTTGGTCCCCCCCGGGAAATTTTTGGCCCGGCCTGGGAACCCCGCTGGGGGCTGACCCTGCCCTGGGCCGCGGAGGCGGCCCGCCGTCTGGCCGAAGCGGGATCCGTTCCGCCGGGGGCAGCGCCCCTTACCGCGGAAGAGCTGGCGGACATGGCACTCTGGGGCAAAATCCCTTCCGCGGAGCCTTTGCGGCAGGACCGGCCCGGCGGAGGGGCCCGGGAAAAAACGCCGGCCCGCGGAAGGCCGCGCCGTAAAACCGGCGTGGAATTGTTCCGCCCTGCCGCGGGCTTTCTTGGCAGGCCCTCGGTTCTCCTGAACCTGGGGGCCGGAATCAAGTTCCTCTTTTTGCTGGCCTTTGCTGCGGCCGTTCTTGCGGGACCCGGGCCCTTTGTTCCCCTGGGGATTCTTGTCTGTACACTGGCCGCGGGCCGCTTTGCCGGCAGGGTGGGGCCCCTGTATCTTTTACGGGGACTGGTTCCCCTGGCCCCCTGGCTTGTGATCCTCGGCGGCCTGTCACTGGCATATACCGGGCCCCGGTTTGATTATATGCGGCCCCTGTCGCTGGTTGCCCGGGCCGCCGCCCTGGTGGCCATGGTTTCCCTTTATTCGGCGGTTACTTCTCCCGGGAAGATTCTCCGTTCGGTAAACCGTTTTCTTTCCGGAATCGGCCGTTTTTGTTTGCCCGGCAAAGGCGGGAAGAGGATCATGGAGATTCCCGCCAGAGATCTTTCCCTGGCCGTGGGAATCACCGCCCGTTTTGTTCCGGTACTGACCGAAGAGGCGGAACGGATCGTTACCGCCCAGCTTTCCCGGGGCGGGAAAAAAAGCCGGCCCGCCATGGTCTTTTCCATGATCATTCCCCTTTTCCTCCGGGCGCTGGAACGGGCGGAAATTCTGGCAAAGGCAATCATGCTCCGCGGGTATCGGTAAAAAATATCCTATAGGAAAACTATACTTTACAAGGGGACTTTTTTTTGTTACTGTAAAGCCCATAGATTTATATATGGGGGCAGCCATGAACGAAAGCAGGATACGAAAAATCGTTATCACCGGAGTATTTTCCGCATTGGTCATTGTCCTGGGGATCATGGAACTGGGGTTTATTCCCCTTCCCCTGGGAGCGATAACCATACTGCAGGTACCGGTGATCATCGCGGCAATTCTGGAAGGGCCCGCCGCGGGTTTTTGTACGGGATTGCTTTTTGGAATTTTCAGTATTGTCCAGGCCGCCAATATCGGGACAACTCCCGTGGACCTGGCCTTTCTGCACTATCCATGGATAGCCATTGTACCCCGGGTGCTTATCGGCCCCGGCGCGTGGCTGGTGTACTCCCTGGTAACGGGTACGCTGCTTCCAAGAAAGAAAACCGCCGGCGCCGCGGGACGTTCCGCGGCCGCTTCCGCAGAATCGTCCCCGGTCTCCTCGCCGAAACATGTCCTGCGGGAAACCGCCGCGGTGATCCTCGGCGCGGCCGCGGGATCCCTTATCAATACCGTACTGGTCCTTTTCCTCCTGATGCAGGTCCTTCCGGAGCTTAGCTGGCAGATCGTCCTGGCTCTGGCGTCCCTGAACGGAACCGTAGAAGCGGGCTTTTCCGCAGCCATCAGCCTGGCGGTGATCCTGCCCTGGAAACGCATCCCCCGCCGGGGCGGAAAGGCAAAGCTTTTCCGGTAGCTTTTCCTCCATAACCGGCGGGAAGATACCTGTACGGTAAAACTCCGGATAAAGCTCTGGACGATTTCTGCTATAGTGGTTTATACTATATGGGAAACCGGAGGATCCCTTTATGGCAGATCTTGTTTATATTGACCAGGAAGACGGAAAAAAGCGGGTTATGAATAACGGAAAGCTTTATGCCAAGCTCCTTGCCAAGTTTAAAGATGAAACCCGGCTTGAACCGATTTTTGCCGCCCTGGATGCCGGAAACTATGAAGAAGCCCAGAGCTTAACCCATACCGCAAAGGGAATAACCGCCAATCTGTCCATCATGGATTTGAACCGGAAGCTTATAGAACTGGAAGTCCAGATTAAAGCGCGGTCGGTCAGCCCCGATGCCGTCGAAGCGGTTAAGGCCAGTTTTGCCGCTACTATTCCCGAGGTCGAAAAGGTTATAGCACAAAATGCTTGATCCGCCAAAGCTCTCTGTTCTGGTGGTTGATGACGTGGACATGAACCGCCTGATTCTGGAAGAAATTCTTAAGGGTGATTACAAAATCCTAACTGCGGAAAACGGAAAAAAAGCGCTGGAAGTATTAAAGAGTTCGCCGGCTCTTCCCAAGATCATCCTGCTGGATCTGCTGATGCCCGAAATGTCGGGCCGGGAAATGTTCGAAATCATCAAGGCCGACGATAACTTCAAGCGGATACCGGTTATCTTTATCACCGCCGAAAACGATTCGGAAAGCGAACTGCTTGCCGCGGGGGCGGTGGATTTTATCAATAAGCCCTTTACCCCGGAGATCGTCAAACTCCGGGTTAGAAACCAGGTGGAACTGAAAAACTACAGCGACAACCTGGAGCAGATGGTGGCGGAAAAAACAGCGGAAGCTACCTCCACCCTGGACAATACCCTTCAGGCAATTGCCAACATTATTGAGTACCGGAATCTGGAATCGGGCAGCCATGTCAAACGTACCCAGTATTTCTGCCGGGCCCTGATCAGGTATCTGCTGGAATCCAATTCCCCCTATGCGGAAACCCTCAAGGTCATGCAGCCCGACATTATCGTCAAAGCCATGGCCCTTCACGACGTGGGCAAGATCGGCATTCCCGACAGGATACTGCTTAAGCCGGGAAAGCTTGATCCGGAAGAATACGAAATTATGAAAACCCACACTACGGTGGGAAAAAATATTATCGAAGAAATGATGAAAGCGGTAACCGACAAGGATTCCATATACCTTCGCCACTGTTATGATATAGCCTATTCCCACCACGAACGTTACGACGGCAAAGGCTATCCCCAGGGCCTTAAGGGAACTCAAATACCCCTGGCGGCCCGGCTGGCGGCCCTGTCGGATGTATACGACGCCCTGGTCTGCGACCGGGTGTACAAGTCCGCCATGTCCTGCGAAGAGGCGGTTAAAATCATCACCGAGGGAAGGGG
>JAISDG010000092.1 GCA_031265015.1 Spirochaetaceae bacterium
CCCCCGGCCGCCCCTGGCCCCAGCGGCCGCCACGAGCCGCACCCCCCCCCCCCCCCCCGCGGGCGGGCGCGTCCCACACCCCCAAAAACAACTCTTTGCTGCACAAGGAATTAGCGACACAGTACACCCCCTTAAATCAACGTAAAGGTATTTTAAGGCCAAAGCAAATTTTTGTCAAGGGCCCGCATTGCCTATACCTCCTTCTCCTCCTCCCCCATATCTGCCGATTCCAAAAGCCGCTCATAGGGCATTTTCGCTTTGTCATAGACCTTCCGGTACGGACGGCCCCTTCATGCGTAGTTAAAATCTGGCACTTTCGGGGAGTGTCAAATTCACAGCTCTTTTTCTTGCGTTCCCCGGGAACTTTAGTACAATAAATTCTTGAAATACAACTCATTAACACACTAAGGAGGAAACACATGAAACAACAGATTCAGAAGATCGGGCGGTCGTTAAGCGCCATGGTCATGCCGAACCTGGGCGCTTTTATCGCGTGGGGGCTTATCACCGCCCTGTTCATCCCCACCGGATGGATACCCAATGAAAGACTGGGGAACATGGTGGGCCCCATGCTGAGTTACCTGCTGCCCCTGCTCATCGGGTATACCGGCGGCAAGATGATCCACGGCGTCAGGGGAGGGGTGGTAGGTTCCATCGCTACCATCGGCGTCATCATGGGGGCCAGCATCCCCATGTTCCTGGGCGCTATGATCGCCGGCCCCCTGGGCGGCTGGCTGATCAAAAAATTTGACGATGCCGCGGCGGACAAGATCCCCGCGGGCTTTGAGATGCTGGTAAACAATTTTTCCGCCGGCATCCTCGGCGGCATTCTGGCGGTGATCTGTTACCTGGGCATAGGCCCCATTGCCGAAGCCTGCACCAACGCCCTGGGAGCCGGAGTAGGCTGGCTGGTAGATCACAGGCTGCTGCCCTTCGCCTCAATTCTGGTGGAGCCCGCCAAAGTCCTCTTCCTCAACAACGCCATCAACCACGGGGTCTTTACTCCCCTGGGAACCCAGCAGGCGGAGACCATCGGCCGGTCCATTTATTTTATGATCGAATCCAATCCGGGCCCCGGCTGCGGCCTCCTTCTGGCCTATTGTCTTTTGGGCAAGGGAAACGCTAAGAGCAGCGCCCCCGGAGCGGTGATCATCCACTTCCTGGGAGGCATCCACGAAATTTACTTTCCCTATGTGCTGATGAACCCCATCCTTATCCTGGCCATGATAGGCGGCGGTTTCGCCGGCGTCCTCTCCTTAAGCATCTTTGGCGGCGGCCTTATCGCCCCCGCTTCGCCGGGCAGCATCTTCGCGGAACTAATGATGACCCCCAGAGGAGCCTACGTTGCCAATATCGCGGGGATCCTTATCGGCGGGGCGGTTTCGTTCCTTCTTTCCATGGTGCTGCTGAAAACCTTCGGCAAGGACGACGCGGACCTGAGCGAAGCCCAGGCGTCAATCCGGACGATGAAGGCCGAATCCAAAGGGGTCTCCGTGGAAGAAACCACCGTGGCGGGGGCTGTTTTTTCCGCCCGGGTACGCAAAATCGTTTTTGCCTGTGACGCCGGCATGGGCTCCAGCGCCATGGGAGCCACCAAGCTGCGGAAAAAAATCAAAGACGCGGGGCTCGACATCAAGGTGGAACATTCCCCGGTAAGCGAAGTTCCTGCGGACGCGGACATTATCGTATGCCACCGGGAACTGAAAGACCGGGCGGCGGCGGCGAACCCCAAAGCGGTTCTGGTCACCATCACCGATTTCCTTAACGCCCCGGAATACGGGGAACTGGTCGACAAACTTAAAAAGTAATACGGAACTTACGGGGAAACAGCCGGTCCGTCATAGCCGCGGCGGAACCGGCGGTTTCCCCTTTTCCCCGGCGGCATGTTCCGCCGGCACTTATGGAGGAATCATGCAGGAATTTGTATACACCATCCAGGACCCCGACGGAATCCATGCCCGGCCCGCGGGGCTCCTGATAAAAAAGATGCAGGAATTTTCCAGCGCCGTCACCATGGGCAGGGGGGATGCCGGAGTGGACGGAAAAAAACTCTTCGCCCTGATGAAGCTCCGGGTAAAGAAGGGGGAAAACCTGGTGGTCAAAGCCGAGGGGGAAGACGAGGAAGCCGCCATAGAAGCGGCCCGGGCCTTTTTAAGCGCCAATCTGTAAGTATCATGTCCCAGATGATCTCGCCCCGTTTGTTCAAACTCCTGGAATTACTGCTGGACCGGAAAGAGCCGGTACCGGTGGATGCCATCGCGAAAAATTTAGGCATCAGCCGCCGCACGGTTTTTCGGGAACTGGAAAACGTGGACGAACTCATCACCCGCTACCGCCTGGAACTTTCTTCCGTTCCGGGCAGGGGAATCCGGCTTATCTGCGGCGACGAGGACCGGCAAAAACTTGCCGCGGCTCTGCGGGAAGAACATTCCCTTAAACCGGGAAACCGGCAGGAGCGGCTTTTGTGTCTCCTTTTGGAACTCCTTTCCAACGACGGAATACTGCAGAAACTTTTTTACTACGCTGATTTTCTGGGAGTCAGCGAAGCCACGGTTTCCAGCGATCTGGACGCCCTGGAGCCGGTCCTGGGCGAATACGGCCTAACCCTGATCCGGAAGCCCGGTCAGGGAGTCTATGTCCTGGGCGGGGAAGCGGACATCCGGTCCGCGATGACCGCCGCCCTGCTCCGGGAAAAACCGGACATCGGTTCCTACGCCCATGCCTACGGATATCCGCCCCGGGAAACGGAACACGCCGTCAGGGAACTCTGCGGACGCCTTAAGCCCCACCTGGACTGGATGACCGAAGCTTCCCTGGAAATGCTCGGCGTGTTTCTTATGGTAACCGTTGAACGGATTCAGAAGGGGCGCTCCGGCGAAACGGGGATACAGGATGTTCCCCAATCCGGCGGGGATACAGGTTCCGGTACGGCCTTTCAGGTACAGCTGGCGGAGACCCTAACGGAAGGGATCCGGCGGCGTTTTGCCCTGGAACTGGGGCCGGAAGAAAAAAACAGCCTGGTCCTGCGCATCCAGAGCTGCAGGGCAAAACTTCACACCCCCTTAAGCGCCGGGGACGCCGCGGAAGAACTTAACGCCCTGACCTTTAAAATGATCGACGCCTTTGATCCCTCCCTGGCGCCGATCCTTAAAACCGACGAACAGCTGACCGAAGGTTTAAGCCGCCATCTGCTGCCCGCCATTACCCGGATCGAACACCATGTGAAACTTCCCGATCCCTTTCAGGGACAGCTGGATTCCCAGTATCCTGATTTGTTTGAAAACTGCGGCCGGGCGATCGCGGTCCTGGAAAATCACCTGGGACGGCCTGTGCCGGAGGGGGAAGTTGCCTTTGTGGCGATCCACTTCTACGCGGCCCTCCTTAAAATCGGGGAAAAGAATATCCGCAAGCGGACCCTGCGGGCGGGTATTGTCTGCGTGGCGGGGATCGGCAGTTCCTACATGATGCTTTCCCAGATCCGCAAGCGTTTTCGGGGAGAGCTGGATCTGGAAGTCTGCGCCTGGAACGACAATGCCGCCTGGGATTCCCTGGACTTTCTTATCTCCACCATATCCCTGGAAATACAAAAACCCGTGGTCCATGTCCATACCTTATTAACGCCCGAAGATTACCGGAAAATCCGGGAAGCGATAAATTCGTATGCCTTTGAAGAAAAAACCGCCGCCCTCGGGGAAAAGCGTTTTTCCTTACCGGAACGGATCGGCACTGCCGTGGCGCTGCTGGAAAAAACCAGGACCCTGCTCTCCCGGTTCGGCGTGTACCCGGTGAACCCTTCGATACCTTTTGAAGAGATGGTCCGTTTTGCCGCGGACACCTTCGGCCGGGGAACGGAAGGGGCGGACCGGATCTTCCGGGACCTGATGGCCCGGGAAGCGCTCTATACCCAGGTGATTGAGGAACTGGGGATCGTCCTGCTCCACAGCCGTAGCGCCGGGGCGGGGGAACCGGTGTTCGCCCTCATTATTCCCAAAACCGGGGGCGGAAACGGCGGCAGATTCCTCGATCCCTATTTCCGGGGCGCCGCGGCAACGGTGCTGATGCTGCTGCCCCAGGACGGCCCCCCGGAAATCACCCAGATCATGGGCGCCCTTTCCGGCGCTCTTGTCGACACCCCCGTTTTTCTGGACGCGGTGCGCCGGGGAAACGGCCCCCTTACCAGAAACATTATGGAAGCGGAACTCTCCGACGTACTGGCCCGGTACTGCGGAGAAAAATTAAAGGGATAGCACATAACAACAAGTCTGCTTAACGCAAGGAGGAATCTTATGGAAAACGAAATGCTTAAACCGGAAAACATCTTTCTGAACCAGCCCAAGGCCGAAAGGGAAGCGGTGATCCGGCGCTGCGGAAAAATCCTTACCGGTTCCGGCTATGTCCGGGAACGGTATGTGGAGGGTATGCTGGCCCGGGACAATTCCTTCAGCACCGCCATCGGCAACTATATCGCCATTCCCCACGGTGAGAAGGAATATAAGGACGAGATCATCACCGCGGGTTTCGCGATCCTCACCTATCCGGAAGCCATCGACTGGAACGAAGTCAAGGTCCACCTGGTTATCGGCATCGCCGCCCGGGGAGACGAACACCTGGACATTCTGGGAAATATCGTGGAAACCCTGGAAACCGAAGAGGACGTTAAAAAATTCCTGGCCATCACGGACAAGCGGAAGATCATCGATCTGTTTTCAGGAAGGGGAACCCTGTGATCGTTACCCGTGCGTTCAGCGGCCGGATCCGAAAATCCGGCGGATGCGGCCGCGTGAAATCACGCGTGATATTTCACGCGAGATGTTTCACAGGAACTTATTAAAATAGAGGAGAAAACCATGGGACAAAAAACTCCGGCGGTCCGCCTTTACGGGGCGGACGATCTGCGGTACGAGGAATTTGAACTTCCCGAAATCGGGGAGGATGAAATCCTTGCCCGGGTGGT
>JAISDG010000201.1 GCA_031265015.1 Spirochaetaceae bacterium
GTTTGTGGTATGCAAATAATTCTTTGCACGTTTACGGTGCAAGTGTATCCTGACTTTAAAACGGCGGAGAATATTACCTGCCGATGGCTGTCTGCAGCGTTTCCCGGTTAAGGATCAACACTACCCGGCCCTCCCGGAGGAGTCTGCGGTTGTTTTCGGTTGAAAGGATAAGGAGCGCGTCTTCCCTGTCAATGACCGGATCCGTGGGAACTACGCCGAAAACGCTCCGGGCCATGATCCGCAGGGGATTGGTTCCTGCCAGGGAAACGAGGGCTTCGTCCAGGCCCGAAGGAGAAGAAGCTGTTACAAGATCCCGGACGGCGTAGCGGACCATGCCGCCGGCATAACCGGGATCGATCATATTCCGCTCATAGATAAGATTCATGCCGCTGTCCCAAATTTTGGGGAAGAGGCAGGGCCGGACCAGGGCGCGGGTTTGTTTTCCGTGAACGGGCAGACTTTCGTCGGCAATGATAATGATGCCGGTATAATTGTCCGCGGGGGAAGGGATCAGGGGGGGCTGGATGTCCCGGGGCCGGGTATGCCGCATCAGCCTGCCGGATATCGCGGCCAGGCTGTAGGTATACCGGACGGACATGGAAGACAGATCCGCGGAAATCGCGGGGGGAACGCTCTCCGCCGCTTCCCGGGCCAAAAAAGCGGCGTCGTGGAAGGACAGTTCCCCCCGGTCCACCAGGGAGCGCAGGGTAGCGGAAGAATCGGCCTGCAGGTCCATGATAAAGGACAGCGCCAGCTCCGGCCCGTCTTCTTCCAGCAGCGCTTCCGCCCTGGCCCTGCCGGCGGGGAGCCGTATTCCCGCCCCCTCCATGTCCAGGGTAACGAGGGCGTTAAGTTCCATGCGGTTCCAGTCAATGCCGGCCGAAATCCGCATCCAGGTCTGGGCGGAAACCGGAAGAGCCAATACCAGGATTTGCAGGACAAAAAAACAACCCGGGGCGTTTACAAGCCTTCCGCCGTTTGTTCGCCCGCGCCTTAGGTTCATCGGCTGACCGGGGTTTTAAGGGTACTGCCTTCCCGAAGGGTATCGTTAAGGCCCATGCCGTTCAGCCGGGCCAGGGCTTCGGGATTCGTGCTGTACGCCAGGGCGATGGACCAGAGGGTTTCCCCCCGTTTAACCAGATGGGTTCCGGAGAAGGACACGTTTGTATCCCTCCGGGGAGAAGCGGCGGCCAGGTTGATTTCCTTTAACGCGGGAACGATAAGCCGCTGGCCGACTTTAAGGTACTTTTCCCGGAGTCCCGGATTGTGGCTGCGGATCTGGCTTTCCGAAACGCCGTAGCGCTGGGCTATCCCCGAAAGGGTATCCCCGGAACGGATAGTATGAAAGTAATATTTGATAAGCTGCAGTTCAGGATTCTCCAGAACCGCGGTGACCGCCGACGCCAGGGATGCCGGTACCTTAAGGTGATAATTGGGATCCGGCGGAGTAATGCCGTAAATCAGCTCCCCATTGGCGTTTTTCAGCTCCGCCCCGGAAAGGCCCGCGTGTTCGGCCACAATGGACAGATCCACCGAACGGCCCACGGGTATGCGGGTCCACTGGGGATCCTCGGGCCATACTGCCTCAATGCCGAAACGCCGGGGGTTGCTCAAAATATAGGAGACCGCCAGCAGCCGGGGAATATACTGGATCGTTTCGTTTTTAAAGACCTTGCGTTCGCACAGCGCCCAGTAATCCTCGCCGGGATACTTTTTCTGGGCGTTCAGCACCGTACCCAGGCCGGCGTTATAGGCGGACAGGGCAAGTTCCCAGCTGCCCACCCGTTTGTATTCCGCTTCCAGCTTGTCCAGCGCCCCCAGGGTGGATTTCCAGAAATCCCTCCGTTCATCCATCCATTCGGTAATCTTCATGTCATAGGGGCCTATGCTGCCCTGCATAAACTGCCACATTCCGGTGGCCCCGGCCCTGCTTACCGCGGTGGGAGAATAGGCGGACTCGATCACCGGAAGGTAAATAAGCTCCTGGGGAAGACCCCGGCGCTCGATTTCCTGGCGGATAAAGGCCAGATAGGGCCCGCTTCGCCGCATAATGGCGGCAAGCCAGTTGCGCCCTCCCCCGGAAGAGTATTGTTCTATGTTTTTCCGGGTTAACTCCTGGTCAAATCCCGTCAGGGTAAAAGACACCGGATATTCGCCGTGGGGCCTGGAGATATAGGGTTGGGCATAACGCACCTGCCGGAGGGGCCGTTTAATCGGCTCGTCGGCGATAATCTCCACATGCTCCGCTTCATCCAGCTGATAGCTGACCAGTTCTTCGGCCCCCGCGGCAAAAAAGGAGCCTGCAAACATGATGATACACAAAATTCTTTTCATTATTAAGTTGATCCTAGCATGGAGCGTTCCCATTGGCAAGAGAAGGTTAGAGCTGATATAGTAATAGTATGCATCAAAACCGCCGTATTACCGCCCATATTGCTTTTATTACCGGTCTTTTTCTGATGATCCTCGGCATCGCTTTTCTTTTGGGAACCATGACCGGCATTTCCCGGCTTTCCGTGTTATGGTCCTTCCTTTTTGTTATTATCGGCGCGTTCTGCGCGGTTTTAGCGATAAAGCTCAATAAACGTACTCTGTACCTCTTTTTTGCATCGTTTTTTATCCTGATGGGACTGTTTCTCTTCCTTTCCGCCCTCCGGATTATCCCCATTACTCTGGCCCAGGGCTGGCCCCTGCTCTCCGTTTTTGCGGGCCTTGCCCTGTTTCCCGCGGGATGGCGGCATTACCGGACCATCCATTACCGGTACCTGATTCCCTCGGTGGCCTTTGCGGCCCTGGGCTGTGTGCTGCTGGTTTTTTCCTTTAAGGTAGTTTCTTTTTCATTTAAGCGCTTTATCATCAACTGGTGGCCGCTTCTGATCGTGTTAACGGGGATCACCCTGGTTCTCCTTTCCCTTAGCTCCAGGTCCAGGAACGGGGATGAAATTCCGTGAGATTTCGGGCTAGCTTTCCGGCCTTTCTGTTTTTGCTACTGTTCTTTGCCAGCTGTCCCTCCACTCCCGGCCCGGCCCCGGGTTCCGATCCGGTCCCCGCGGAATATGCCGGGGAAGATAACCCGCGGACCCAGGTGGAACTGGGGACCCCCGCCTCCCTGTCCAGGTCCGCGGAACTGCTCCGGAACCGGCAGCTTTCTTCATCGGAGGAGGGCCGGGCCCTGAACGCCGCGGCAGCGGCCCTGGCCCTGGCCCTGTACCCCGACATACCCTTAAACTTTTCCTCCGCCGACGCCCCCGCCGCCCATCCTTACTACCGGATCCTCCGGGATGCGGAACGGGGGGTCTATACCGCCCCCGGGGCCGGTTCCGGGGATTTTCTGGAATACGTACTCCCCTTTCTTGCCTATTATAACCGGGATGCCGGGGAAAGCCGGCTTCGGGATGTCCTGCCCCATCTGGAAACCGCGGCCCGGCTGAACGGAAGCTCGGCGCTGCCCCCGCTGTTCCGGGGCCTGGTGTACGAGCGGACCAGGGACCCCGGCCGGGCGGAGGAAGCCTTCAGGCGGAGCCTGGACATTTCCGCGGAGTGCTATCCCGCGGAACTGGGACTTGTACGGCTCCTCCACAGCCAGGGAAAGACCGCGGAAGGACTGTCCCGGCTGAACGCTTTTGTTTCCCGGTATCCCGGCAGCATCTCGGTAACAAAACAGCTGGCCCGGCTTTACGCGGAACAGCGGGACTGGTCCCGGGCGGACGCGCTGATTACGGATATCCTCCGGCGGAACAGCCGGGACGGGGAATTCCTGCTGCTCCGGGCAAAGATTTTGCTGGATCAGGGACTTTTCCAGCAGGCCCAGGGGCCCCTGGATTCGTACGCGTCGATTAGCAGCACCGACAAACAGTACCTTTTTTTGCGGGCCCGGATTCAGGCCGAAGGGTACCGTAACAGGGAAACCGCCGTTAATTATTTACGGCCCCTGGTCCGGTCTAACCCGGAGGACAGGGAAATAACGCTGTACCTGGCTTCCCTGCTGATGGAATCCTCCCGGACAGAGGATAATGACGAAGGCAGGGCGATGCTCCTCCGGCTGACGGGCAATTCCGCGGCAACCCCCGACGCCTTGTCCCTGCTGGCCGCGGACTGTATACGGCGTGAAAACTGGCGGGAAGCCAAGGTTCATATAGACCGGCTCCTGGCCCTGCGCAGGGAAGGGAAGGATTTGCTGAATGCCTACAAAACCGAACGGGCCCTGGGAAACTACACCACAGCCCTGGCCCACGCCCGGGAACTGTACAACCAGGATACGGCAAACGAAGAAGCGGTATCCGCATATGTTACCGCCCTGATCGACACGGGAAGACAAAGCGAGGCGGCCCGGATTATCGATCAGCGGCTGGGCACGGTTCCCGCGGGGGCCCAGAAAAGCAGGTACTATTTTCTCCGCTCAAAGCTCCGCGCCAATGACGACGCTGCCATGAACGACCTCCGGTCCGCCCTTTTTGAAGACCCCCGGAATCTTGACGCCCTGATTGCCATATTTGAAATTTACCACCGCCGGAAAGACGAGCGCCGGGCCGTTTACTACTTACGGCAGGCCCTGGCCATTGCCCCCAATAATCCCCTGCTGAAACGCTACGAGGCGGAATACGGCTCTCTTCTGGGAAATTAAAGAACCCGCGGTCCGCCGCGCCATGGATGCCGTATGGGCGGTAAGTTGCCGGCGCCGGAGATCAAATCTCTATCAGTAAATGATAGAGGTCTGTGGTAGACTTGGTCCGGCAGAAGTGTTTCTGAAAAAGTACTGGAGAAACTTGATAAACTCTCTTCTCTATGTTACTTTATTTCGGTGGCACTGAAAGTACGCAAAGATGAAAACCTTTAAACCCATAGATGAATTTGTTGTAAACCCGCAGACGGAACCAAGAGGAGGTGCGTGGAATGGGAACCTGGAAATGTATCAAATGCGGATCATCCACCTGGAGCAATAACAAGCCTCTGGTAGGAACCTGTTACAAGGGCGGCGGCCACCGCTGGGTCTCCAATGACGGCAGCAAAGCCACAATCTGGAGATGCGGTAAGTGCGGCAGTTCAACGGCTTCCTCAAACCGGCCCCTGGACCGGCCCTGTCCCCGGGGCGGCAAGTGCAGCTGGCGGAAGCAGGTGTAGGCGGAGAGATTGAAGCATGGCTATAAAGATGGCGCATATCGCCGTTAAAAAGGGGGATATACTCTACGCCGACAGGGGACTGTACAGACACTACGGTATATACAATAATAACCGAAGTGTGATCCACTTTTCTTCGGCTAAAGGCGCCGAGATAAGCGCAAAGAACGCCTATATCCGGGAAACAACGCTTGTGGAGTTTTTGAAAGGCGGCGAATTACACATTGACCGGACAATTCGTGCAGTCTTTCCACCGGAAGAAATTGTCCGCCGTGCCCGCCGTTTTGTAAACGAGCTTCGGGGTAAATATGATTTATTGTCTTTCAATTGCGAGCATTTTGCCCGGTGGTGTGCCACGGGGGAACTGGATTCCGAACAGGTCAAGACGGGGCTGGTTATTGCGGGAACTATCGCTGTAACGGCCGCCGCGGCGCTTGTCATAAAGGCGATAGTGGATGAAGGAGAAGAAGCATGAGAATGGGCAGGGGGTAAAGAGTGGTGTATTGGGCGATGTAGATCACC
>JAISDG010000097.1 GCA_031265015.1 Spirochaetaceae bacterium
ATCCGCCCCTGCCTGGCGGTGATCCTGGTGGGGGAGGATCCCGCCAGCGTGTCCTATGTGACGGCCAAGGAAAAGGCCCTGGCCCAGGCGGGGATGGAAAGCAGGGATCTCCGGCTTCCGGGGGATACCCCGGAGGAATCGCTGCTGGAACTGGTCGCTTCCCTTAACCGGGATCCGGCGGTCCACGGCATCCTGGTGCAGCTGCCCCTGCCTTTCCATATCCGGGAAGACCGGGTCGTCACCGCCGTCGATCCGGCAAAAGACGTGGACGGCTTTCACCCCGTATCCGCGGGGAACCTCCTGCTGGGCCGGCCCGGTTTCGTTCCCTGTACCCCCCGGGGGATTCTGGTTCTGCTGGGGGAACTCAAGATCCCCCTGGCCGGGGCCCACGCGGTTATCGTGGGCCGTTCCGCCCTGGTGGGCCGGCCCCTGGCAAACCTGCTGCTCCGCCGGGAGGTCAACGCCACCGTTACGGTCTGCCATACCGGTTCGGGCAGCCTGGGCCGCTATACCCGGGGGGCGGATATTCTGGTCGCCGCCGCGGGAAAGCCCGGCCTGATCACCGCGGACATGATCCGGGAGGGGGCGGTAGTGATTGACGTGGGGGTAAACCGGGTCCCGGACCCGTCGGCAAAAAAGGGCTACCGCCTGCGAGGGGACGTGGACTACGGCCCCGCCGCGGAAAAGGCTTCGTACATTACCCCCGTTCCCGGAGGGGTGGGGCCCATGACCATCGCCATGCTGCTCCTCAACCTGGTGGAGGCGGCGGAAAACGCCCCGGTATGAACGGAACCCTCGCGGACCTCCAGAACGCCCCCGATACCAGGGATGTTCCCCTGGCCAAGGTGGGGGTCAAGGGCCTGGAATATCCCATCCGGGTGCTGGACAGGGTCAACAAAATTCAGCATACCACCGGCCGGGCGGATCTCTACGCGGATCTGCCCCGCCACTTTAAGGGCGTCCACATGAGCCGCTTTGTGGAGATCTTCCACCGCCACCGGGAGGATCTGTCCATGCCCCGGTTCCTGGAAATGCTGGAGGAGGTCGCCGCCGGCCTGGACGCCCAGTCCGCCTACGGGATCCTGGAATTCCCCTATTTTCTTGAAAAAAAAGCCCCCGTCTCGCTTCTGCCGGGGATCGTTTCCTACCGCTGCCGGTACCAGGGCCGGGTCAGCCGGCGGGGCGAAGGGAACGCCGGCGGGAAAAGCGCCGGCGGAGACGCCGGATTTGACCGGCATTTTGTGGTGTCCGTATCCGCGCCGGTTACCACGGTCTGTCCCTGTTCCAAGGCCATTTCCGACCGGGGGGCCCACAACCAGCGGGGGGTCGTGACGGTGGAACTGGAACTGGGGCCTTTTTTCTGGATCGAGGACATCATCGATCTGGTGGAAAAGGCGGCGTCCAGCCCGGTCTATTCGATCCTCAAGCGGGAGGACGAAAAACAGATCACCGAAGCGGCCTACGATAACCCTAAATTCGTTGAAGATCTGGTCCGGGATGTTTATAGTGGACTTAAGGCGCTTGATTCGTTTCCCCGCTTTTCCGTGGAGGCGGAGAATTTTGAGAGTATCCACAATCACAGCGCCTATGCCAGGGCTGAATTCGGATGATCGCCGCCGGGAGCGGAGCCGGAACGGCAAAATCAAGGGGGAGTTATGAATGATCTGGTGCCCACCGGAACGGTGGCGAAACGGGGCGTATGTATGGTGGCGGGTATTGCGGGAAGCGTTGTGCTTACCCTGCTGGGGGCCCTTCCCGCGGTCTTCGGCATTGCCGCAGGGATTCTGGTCCTGGTTGTGGGGGTGGGGGCCCTGGCCTCAAAGGCGCCGGGTGACAGGATCCCAGGCCTGGTCTGTACCGCCGCGGGGATTCTGGCTGTCCTGGCCAGGCTGCCCTTTCTGGGGGGAATTGCCCGGTGGCTTTTGGGGGCGGGGGCTTTCGCGCTCCTGGCCCTGGGGATCTGGAACGGGGTTAAATTTTTTCTGGGTTTAAAGAGCCGTTCCTGAAAGCGTGACCTATTTTTTTGAAACCTACGGCTGCCAGATGAACAGCGCCGAGTCCGCGGCCCTGGAACTGGTCCTGGCCGGACGGGGCTGGAAAAAAGCCCCCGCCGGCCAGGACGCCGACCTGGTGCTCCTGAACACCTGTTCCGTCCGGCAGACCGCGGAGACCCGCCTTCTGGGGCGGCTTGCCCAGTACGAAGCGCTGAAAAAAAAACGCCCCTTTACGCTGGTAGTGGCGGGGTGCATGGCGTCCCGGCTGGGGAACAGGCTGCGGGCGGATTTTTCCTCCGTGGACTATGTGATGGGCACCGGGGCCCGTTCTGTTTTTCCCGGCATCCTGGAAGCGGCGGAGCGGGGAGGGCGATTTGAAGCCGGCAAAGAGGAGCCGGTTTTTTCCTTTTCCTCCTCCCACCTGGAAGAGGGGAGTTTCCGCAGTTTTGTGCCCATCATGCACGGGTGCGATAATTTTTGTTCATACTGTATCGTTCCCTTTGTCCGGGGCCGGGAAGTTTCCCGGGATCCCCTTTCCATTGCCGGGGAAATCGGCATCCTGGAAGAAAAGGGGGTCCGGGAAATTACCCTTTTGGGGCAGAACGTCAATTCCTACCGTTTTCCGGGAAGCGCTTCCGGGAACGGGACGGATTTTCCGGCGCTGCTGGAAAAAATCGCTTCCCGGCTTCGGGGAGGGCCGATAGAACGGGTCCGTTTTTTGTCCGCCAACCCCGGGGATTTTTCCCCCCGGACCGTTGAGGTCATGGCGGAACACCCCTGTTTTTGCCGGCACCTCCATCTGCCGGTCCAGCACGGATCGAACCGGATCCTGGCCGCCATGAACCGCCGCTATACCCGGGAATCCTTTCTGGACCTGACAGCGTCCCTCCGGAAGGCCATGCCGGGGATCACCTTTTCCACGGACATTATGGCCGGGTTTCCCGGCGAAACCGAAGAAGACCTGGAAGAAACCCTGGAGATGATGGACCAGGTACGGTTCCTCTATTCCTATATGTACCACTATAACCCCCGGGAAGGAACCGCGGCTTTTTCGCTGCCCGGCCGGATTCCGGAAAAAGTTAAACGGGAACGGCTTTCCAGGGTAATTGCGCTGCAAAAACAGCATACGGTACAATTGCTGCAAAGCCGGATCGGCAGCAGGGAAACCGTACTTATTGAAGGAATTTCCCGGAAAAATGCCGATGAATTAATAGCCCGTACCGAAAAAGATGAAATGGCGGTATTTCCCGGCAAGGCGGATCGGGCCGGTTCTTTTGCCCGGGTTGAGCTGTGTTCCCTTTCGGGGAACACGTTCCGGGCCGAATTGAGGGAGGTTTGAATATGCCCTGGCGTCTGATAGTATTTATTGTTATTTTGGGAATCCTGTTAAGTTTTATAGGGTTCAATCTGAACAATAGCTGCGACATTTCTTTTGGGTTTGCCTCGTTCACCGGGGTTCCCATTTTTTTAACGGTCTTTGTTTCCTTTATTTTGGGAATGTTCTGTTCCCTGCCTTTTTTCCTGTTCAGCGTCTTTAAAAAATCAAAGACCCGGAAGGGGAAAACCCCGGAACCGGCGGCCGGCGGCGGTTCCGGAGAAACCGGACCCTATGGCATTGACTAGACCCGCCGCGGCGCTGCTGTTCCTGTTTCTGCTCGCCGGCCACAGAATCTTTCCCCAGCCCGTTCCGCTGGCCGCGGAAATGGAGGGGCTGGAAAAACAGCTTGCCGGCTCAAAACTGTCCTCCGGCGAGCGGAAAACGGCGCTGGTCCGGCGGGCCCGGCTCCTGGAGCTTTCGGGGAACTTTGAAAGCGCCGCGGCGGCCTGGAAAGAGGCCGCCCTGGCGGGGGACGCCGGGGCCCTGCTCCGGGAGGCCCGCTGTCTTGCCGCGCTGGGGGAATTTGAAAAGGCCCAGGAGGAACTGCGGACCGGTTCCCGGGCTTCCGCGGAGGCGGGCCTTCTTTTTTCCCAGCTTGAGGCCCTGCGGACGGGCAGAACCGGCGCCCTGGGAGCGCTTTTAGCGGATCCCGAGTTTTCTTCCTACAAACCGGGGATTTACTACAGTATCTGGAAAATATCGGGGGATCTTTCCGTCCGGAACCGGCTTATCGGGGAATTTCCCCAGAGCCCGGAAGCCCGGATTGTCAAAGGTTCGGACGGCGC
>JAISDG010000140.1 GCA_031265015.1 Spirochaetaceae bacterium
CAGTTTGCCGAACAGCATGCCGGCGCCGTTAAGGGTGTCGTTTTCCGTAGCCAGAATGTAGGCCTCCCGGGCGCCTTCCCAGTCGAACGACGAATTGAGCATGGATTCGGGAAAATCGCAGTTGGGATAAAAGTCGGTCCACTGGCGCTGCCCCTGGAAGCCGCCGGCTATGGCGTTGTGTCCGACCATTTCTTCTTCACAGCCCGCCGGCAGTTTCGGGTTCCCGTTAAAAAGATCCTTGATGATGCACATCATCTTGACGACAAATTCCCAGGCCTGTTCTTTTTCCGCGGGGGATTTTTGCAGTTCCGGCGGATTTTTGTCAAACCCTTCCTTGCAGTGTTCTTTTGTCCAGGCCAGGGCTTTTTTGTATTCCGCCTCGTCGTAGATGCCCTTTTCCATACGCCGGATAATTTCAACTTCGTCGACGCTTTCCACCCGCATCCCCAGGTATTCCTCAAAGAATTCGGGATTGATGATTGAACCGGCAATGCCCATGCAGATCGAACCTATCTGTAAATAGCTTTTCCCCTTCATCGTGGCGGCGGCGACGGCGGCCCGGCCGAAACGGAGGAGTTTTTCCTCGACATCCGCCGGGATGCTTGTATCGTCAAGATCCTGTACGTCGTGGCCGTAAATCCCGAAGGCGGGGAGCCCCTTCTGGGCGTGGGAGGCTAATACCGCCGACAGGTACACCGCGCCGGGCCGCTCGGTGCCGTTAAAGCCCCAGACCCCCTTTATCGTGGAAGGGTCCATGTCCATGGTTTCCGAGCCGTAGCACCAGCAAGGGGTAACCGTCAGGGTGATGTCCACGCCCTCACGGCGGAATTTGTCGGCGCAGGAAGCGGCTTCCGCCACCCGGCCTATGGTCGTATCGGCGATAATAACCCGGGCCGGTTCTCCGTTGGAGTAGCGCAGATTTTTTTCAAAAAGCGCCTTCGCCGCTTTCGCCATATTCATGGTCTGATCTTCAAGTGATTCGCGTACCTTTAAGGGCCCGCGCCGTCCGTCAATCGCCGGCCTGATTCCAATCGTGGGGTACGCGCCCCGGTAACGGTTCTTTGCCATAATCTCCTCCTGCGCTAAAATACGGCCGCCTTCGGCCCCGCCGGCGTTCCCGACGCCGTTGTTTTCGCTGCACCGGGGCTAAATCCCGGTTATTATTCCCATAAAACACCCCGCCGTTTTCCGGCAGACGCTGCCTAATGAGCGTTGATGGTTACCGGCAGCCGGATTATCCGGCAGCCGGTCTGGCCATCCTTGTGCCGGATCTTTTCCACGATCCGGCGGCCCGCCTGTCTTCCCATTTCCACCGCATCCTGGGCCGCGGTATAACGGCACAGGGGCAAAAAAGGGGTAAAAAGAGATTCGTCGAAACCGGCGATAATCATTTTACCCTTTGGATGATCCAGCAGATAACGCTGAACGCCCAAGTGAACCATCAGGTTCACCGTTACCAGCGCTTCCGGCGGCGTTTTTCCCGTCAGGATCGTTTCCATCCTCCTGTAACCGTCCTCTATTCCCATTCCCCCAAGGCATACCCATCCCGGCTCGGGGGTAATGCCCGCTTCCGCCAGGGCCCTGCCGTAACCGGAAAGCCGTTCCCGGGCGGTGGAAAGGGTAATGTCCCCTCCGGCAAAACCTATCCGGGTATATCCGTCCCGAAGCAGAGCCCTGGTCAGCTCAAAACAGCCCCCTTCGTTATCGGACACCACCGTGTCCAGGTCCGCCCCTTCCACGAAACGGTCCACCTGAACCACCGGAAGCCGTTCCGACAGGGTCTTCAGGTGGTCCCCGCTGGACCCCGCGGGAATAATCACCATGCCGTCCACCATCCGCTCGGTAAAGGTGGAAATCCGCTTTTTTTCTTCCTCCACCGAATTGGAAGAAGAAGCAAGCAGCAGGGTATACCCCTCGGTATCAAGGACCCCTTCAATTCCTTCCGTCAAATCCATAAAAAAGGAATTGGCCAGTTCCGGGGCTATGACCCCCACGGTCCTGGAGGACCTGGTTTTAAGGCTCCGGGCAGCGTGGTTCACCCGGTAGCCCAGGGCTTCCACGGCAAAATGGACCCGCCGCCGGGTTTCCTCCGATACCCGATCGGCGTTTTCCGCCGCCAAAACTCTTGAAACGGTGGCGGTGGATACTCCGGCGGCCTCCGCCACATCCCGTATGGTATGATCTCTCGTCATAACGGTCCCGATGTAATCGATTTCATTGTACAGCTAAAAGTTCCGTTCACTATCTGTTTTTTACCGGAATAACTCCTTTTTTTAGGATAATGTTTCCGTAGGGAACGGTTTCGCCGGTCATTATCACCGCAAAAGCCCTTTTGCAGCGCTCATAAAAGGCAAAACGCTCCACCCGTTCCACCGGAGGGGTTCCGGGCCAGCGGCGATCGATGACCGCCCGGTAGGACGCTTCTACCGCGGGATCCAGCGTATCCCCGGCGGACGCCTGCATCATTGCCGCCGGATGGGGTACATAGGAATCCAGATTGATAAGGGCTAGAATTCCGTCCAGCAGGGCGGGAATTCGTATGCCGTCCGCCCGGATAACCCTGGAATTAAAGGTATTGCCGGGAAAAAAGGCGTCCCCCAGTACCAATTCATCCCCATGGCCCATACGAAACAGCGCGTCCAATAATTCCGGACCGATAACGGGATCAATGCCAATCAGCATAGTGTCCTCCTGGTTGTGTTATAATCTACCTGAACCGGGGATTTGTCAAGAAAAAAATGTAAACGATTACGTTTTTTTTCAAAAAACGCCTTAAAAGCCGCCTTTTTAAAAAGCTTTCCCGGGAACGCGCCGGTTCCGGGCGCAGACAAGCCCCCTTAAGAAGGGCCTTGGGACAGGGAACCTATTGGTTTAAAAGAGGGTAGGGGATTTAAGGTACCGTTCGGCGTTAAAATCCCGCAGCAATTTTGCCATGGAACTGTTGGTAACGATGGTCCTGATCACTTTTGCGGACAGTTCCGCCGAAGGAACCACCTCCAGGTTGGGTATATCGTCCGTTTTGGCGCAGCAGATGGTATCGGTTACTATTATGTGGTTGAGCAGGCCCCGGGAACTGAGACTCTTCAGCCGGTCCGCGGCGGGGCGGGAAAAAACCGGATGGACCACCATCAGGTTGATTTCCGCCGGTTTCAGGGGAAGCAGGGCGTTGATAAGGGCTTCAATGGAACCGGCGGTATCCACCATATCATCCACAATCCACAGGATCTTGTCTTCCACCGGTTCCGCGGAAAGGATATTGATACACTCCACCGTATTCTGCCGGGAATAATCCCGCTGTTTATGGGCCACCACCAGGGGAACCCCGAAGGAATTGGAAAATTTCCGGCCCAGTTTTTCGCCCCCCGCGTCGACGGAGCAAAAGGCCCAGCGGCTTCTTACCGTATTCTGGAGGGTGTCCAAATCCTTTATATACACGTCGCAGAGCCGCTGTTTTAACAGGGTCAGGGCGGGGATGTCGTCCATGATACAGCGGGCGGGATCGAGCATCGACTTTGATTTGTCCGAATGGAGCTGGTAGGTGACAAAATGCCAGGCCCCCAGGCTGGAAAGGATTTTTAAGTGGACCCAAATGCCCACGGAACTGCGTTTGGTAGTCCTGTCCGACCGGGAACAGGACATGTAGGGCTCGAAGATAATAATTTTGGCCGCCTGGGCCCGTTTAAGGGCATCCACCGTGTGGTACAGTTCTATTTTTGCCTCGTCCACTCCCAAGCCCGCCTCGTTACGGGCACAGCTGGCAAAAACAAACACGTCCTTGCCCCGGATGGAAGAACCGACGACCACTTCCTTTTCGCCGTCGGCAAAACGATCGGTGGCCAGGATATCGATTCCGTTGATGGAATCCGCAAAGGACGCAAAGCTTGAAAATTTTGTCAAATAATCCACCACTTTTACGGCATAGGACTTCATGGTCCCGGTAGCGGTGATGACAAATTCACGCATGATTACACTATACCATGCCCTTTTGTCTTAAACAAGCTCGCTTCCTATTCACTTTTTTGAGAAATCATGGTATTTTTCAACAGTTGGACAAGCAAAAATACCGTTTGTTGCCATATATACACAGGTATGGGGAGGGAAAGGATGGCAAAGATGAGCGAAACTGAGAAACCCCGGGGAACGCCCCTGGGATCCGCCGAAGAAAAAAAAAAGGCGCTGGAAGCGGCCCGGCTGCAAATAGAAAAACAGTACGGCGCCGGTTCCCTTATGCAGCTGGGGACCCATGCCATCGCGGCGGGGGTCGAGGTTATTCCCTCCGGCTCCATTCTGCTGGACGAGGCCCTGGGGGTAGGCGGCTATCCCAGGGGCAGGATTATCGAGATCTATGGTCCCGAATCGGGGGGGAAAACCACCCTGGCTCTTCACGCCATTGCGGAAGCCCAGAATCTGGGGGGTATTGCGGCCTTTGTGGACGCCGAACACGCCCTGGCCCCGGAGTACGCGAAGAATCTGGGAGTTAACATCGACGAACTGTGGGTGTCCCAGCCGGATACGGGGGAACAGGCCCTGGAAATTGCCGAAAGCCTGGTCCGGTCCGGCGCGGTGGACATTATCGTGGTAGATTCCGTGGCGGCCCTGACGCCCCAGGCGGAAATCGAAGGGGATATGGGAGACGCCCACATGGGCCTCCAGGCCCGGCTGATGAGCCAGGCTTTACGGAAACTGACCGCCACCATCGGCAAGTCCAAGACAATTCTGATCTTTATCAACCAGATCCGGATGAAAATAGGGGTTATGTTCGGTAATCCCGAAACCACCACCGGCGGCAACGCCCTCAAATTCTACTCCTCGGTCCGGCTGGAAGTGCGCCGGACGGAAACCATCGAAGCGGGTAAAGATTCGGACGCGGTAGGTAACCGGATCCGGGTCAAGGTTGCCAAGAACAAGGTAGCCCCTCCTTTCCGGAAGGTGGAACTGGAGCTTATCTTCGGCAAGGGGGTTTCCGCCATCGGAAGCCTGCTGGACGCGGCGGTAAAGTATGAAATTATCGACAAAAAAGGCGCCTGGTACGCCTATAAAGAAGAAAAAATAGGCCAGGGCAGGGACAACGCCAAGCAGTACCTGGAAAGCAATCCTTCCTTTGCCGTAGAGCTGGAAGCGAAGCTCCGCAAGCTGATGTTCCCCGACAGGACCCTTTCCCCGGCGGTCTCCGGGGCTTCCGGCCCCGCTGCGGCCGGGCCGGTCCCCGGCGCTGCGGCGGCCTCCGGGTCCGCCGTCACGGGACCGGCTGTCCCCGGTCCGGGTGCCGCCCCGATCCCGGCGGCTGCCGGGCCCGCTACGGCCGGGCCGTCGGCCCCAGCCCCGGCTCCCGCAGGGCCGGAGGCCGCGCAGGAACCGCCCCCTGTACAGCCGGCGGCCCCGGCCCAGCCTGTCCCCGGGCGGTTTCCGGATCTGGCCGCCGCGGCCCTTGCCCCGGAACCGCGCCGCGGTCCCGGACGGCCCCGGAAAAATCCCGAAGCGTCCCTGGAAATTTCGGGCGGCTCTGAAAACGATCTGTTTTAGAGCGGGATTCGGGGGAATGAATTCGCCGCCGGCTTTTTTCCCCGCGAAGTGATTATTGTCCGTGGAAATTGTTGTCCTGGGGCTGGGATCCAACCGGCCTTTTAACGGCCTTTCCCCGGCGGAGCTGCTTAATTCCGCTTTCGCGGAATTAAGCAGCCTGTTGGAGGACTGCCGCCTGTCCCCGGTGTATACGACGGCGCCGGTGGGAGTGACGGATCAGGCCGACTTTTGTAACGCCGCCGTGGCGGG
Source organism: Spirochaetaceae bacterium (assembly GCA_031265015.1). Classification (GTDB taxonomy): domain Bacteria; phylum Spirochaetota; class Spirochaetia; order Treponematales; family Breznakiellaceae; genus JAISBN01. The sequence continues at coordinate 5,773 of JAISDG010000140.1, forward strand.
CCGGTACGGGGGCAGTCCCCGGGAGCTGCTGGCCGCGGTTCAGGCCGTGGAAGCCGCCCGCGGCCGGGACCGCCAGCGGGAACGCCGCTGGGGGGAACGGTCCCTGGACATCGACATACTTCTTTTCGGGGACCGGCTTATCCGGGAAAAGGACCTTTCCGTTCCCCATCCCCGGCTCCGGGAACGGGCCTTTGCCCTCCGGCCCCTGCTGGATCTTATCCCCGCCGCCCGGGAACCGGGGACGGGAATAAGCTACCGGCGGATTCTTGAAGCCCTGCCGGATCAGGGGATTAAAGCGTACCGCCCCGAAACCGAACCTAAGCGCGGCGTCCAAATTCCGCAAGCCGGTGATATACGCCGGTCATTGAATCATAGGCCTGATTGAAAATTCCGAAAAGTTCTTCGTATACCGGCGCCAGTTCGCCGCGGGGTGAAATTGTTTTAACCGGTCCGTTAAACTGACGTATCACCGAAAAATCCCTAAAGGCGCCGATGCCGACGCCGCCGCAAACCGCCGCGCCAAGGCTTGTCGCTTCTTCGGTATAGGCAGGGACCACGAGGGGTTTTTGCCATATATCGGCGAGAATTTGCAGCCATACCGTACCCTTGGCCCCGCCGCCAATCATAATGATCCCGCCTGTACCGTTCCCGCGATCTTCAAGAATTTCCAGGATGATTCTCAGATTAAAACCGACTCCCTCAAGCACCGCCCGTGAAATATCACTCTTGCCGGTGGTGATCGAGAGCCCGACAAAGGCGCCCCTGGCCTCATGGTTCCAGCGGGGGGAACGTTCCCCCAAAAGATAGGGAAGGTAGAGCAGCCCTCCGGCGCCGGGCGGCGACTTTAACGCCCCTTCGTCAATAATGCGGTAGGGATCTTCACCGTCCCTGGCGGCTTCCGCGATTTCATCGCCGCAGAGGGTGTTTTTGTACCAATTATAGGAATACCCCGCAGCCTGCATAGTCCCGCAGGGCGTATACAGCGCGGGATCGAGGTGGACCCAGGTAAAGGTCCGCATCCGCGGATCATATAAGGGGGCCGTACTTGCCAGCGAAATCCAGGAAGAAGAACCAAGTACATTGTAGGCGGCGCCTTCCGCCACCACCCCGGCGCCCACACAGGCGCAGCTTCCATCGCCGCCGCCGATAATAACGGGAGTTCCCTGAAGGAGCCCGATTTCCCCCGCCGCTTCCAGGGTAATGCCTCCGGCGTTATACGTCGAAGGATACGGATCGGGAAGCAGGTCCGGCGGAATACTCAGGGCATCCAGACTGTTTTTATCCCAGGTTTTTTTCACCAGATCAAACAGATTCGTCCCCGATGCGTCACTGTAATCGGTAACAAATTTTCCTGTGAGCTTGAAAATGATATAATCCTTGGCGTGAAGCATCTTATAGGCCCGTTTGTATATTTCGCCCTCATTATCCCGGACCCATAAAAGTTTTGCCGCGGAATAGGAAGCGCTGATCCGGTGTCCCGTGGTCCGGTATATATAATCCATCCCCAGCTTTTCTTTCATTTCCGCTTCCTGCGCGCCCGCGCGGGTATCCGCCCAAATGATCATCGGACGTAGCGGCCTGCCTTCGCCGTCAACCAGCAGGCAGCCCATCATCTGGCCGCTGAAACAAACCGCGGCAATATCGCCGGGAGATACAGACGCCTTTTCAAGAAGCTGACGGGTAGAAAGGCATACCGCCTTCCAGAAATCATTGGGATCCTGTTCTACCCATCCTGGTTTTGGGTAATACGCCGGATATTCATATAAAACACCGGCGCCCAATTTCCCTTCCAGAGAGAAAAGAGCCGCCTTGTTGCCGCTGGTGCCAAGATCATGAGCTAATATATATTTCGCCATAAATTGCCTCCTGCCCCGATTACCACAAATCGGTACTTCCGTTTAAATCACATTTTTTACATTGTTTTGCGTTAAAATACTTTTAAAATAAGATATATATTCGGCGGATGGAACCGGAAAAATATTTTTGTCAGGATTTTGGTATAACGCTGTATATTTACTGATTCCAAAATCATGGTACGGCATAATCTCTACCCTAACCGGCTCATATTTGCTTAAGAACAGGGCTATCTTTTTAAATTCGTCTTCCGTGTCGTTATAGTCTGGTATTAACGGTATTCTAACCCATATTTTACCGGGAATGTTTTCTAACAGGCCGCATATATTTTGTAAAATTATCTTATTATCCATACCGGTGCCTTTTATATGCAATTCAGCGCTCATGGCTTTCAAATCGCAAATCCAAACATCAACGCTGCCTATCAGCTCTTCAATATCATTCCATGCCGCCATCATTGATGTTTCCAGTGCAACATTTATATTTTCCAATTTACATTGTTTTACTATTTCCCGCAGTTCGGATATTTGTACAAAAGGTTCTCCTCCCGTAAAGGTAACTCCACCTCCGGTTTCTTCATAAAATATTCTATCTCTTATTATTCTTCGTATTAATTCTTCGGGATCGATATCATACCCTGCTAATTCAAATGCCTTTTGCGCACAGACTTTGACGCAAAGACCGCATAGGGTACAATTGCCCCTGTCAAATATATGCATCTCTTCTTTCATAGTATTCGCGTCTGCGTTACAAACAGTTGCGCATCTTCCGCATCCGCAGCATTTTTCGCTGTAATAAAAAAGTTGTACATCTTTTACGGATGATTCTGGATTATGGCACCACAAACAGCGCAGGGGGCATCCTTTTAAAAAGATACTTGTTCTTATGCCGGGTCCGTCATGGATACTAAATCTTTGTATGTCAAAAAGGCGAATCCTCAATGGGCGATTTCCTTTTCAAACCTGTCTATCATGTCTCTTTGAACTTCTTTTAGCATATCGGTAAAATAAATGCTGAAACCTCCTTTTCGTACAATAACATTGGGGTGTTCCTCCGGATGCTCATAAGCCTGCCGTAATAATTCAACATTAACACTATTTACCTGAACCTGCATACCTCCCAGCTTAAAATATGATTTCAATAAACCCCTGAATTTTGCTTTATCCTCCCCGTTTTTCAATATGGCTTTTGAGACATAGATATCAATGGGAACGCCGCCGCTGAATCTAAACTGCGGAAGCTTCGATGCCGCCAGGATAAGATCTGTCGGGGAGGTTTTTATAACCTGAATTACCGCTCCGGCATTTTTCCCGAAGGGTTCGCCGTCTCTCCTTGAATCCAGCGAGGCATACACGCAATTTCCAAACTGTACATTTGCATCGATAGTATGACAAGTAGGAAGAAAGCGAATATTTCCCCTATAGCACAATTCGGAAGCATCGGCAAGGGTATTTAAAACAAACGCGGCGTTTTCGTCCGCGGCATCGCTTCCGTCCGCATATTTAGGGCATTTTTGCAGTTCCGTATAAATTTCTACGGCTTTACCGGTTTTGCAGTAATTTCCCGCCGCCGCCGTCTTGATTTCCTCAAGGGTATATTTTCTTTTTTTAAACACCAATTCATCAATTGCGCTTATGGAATCCGCGGCATTCGCGAACCCCATGGATAAAACAGTTACATTGTGGTATTTTGCGCCGCGTCCCATCCTTATCATCTCAAAATCATACATCTTGTCGGGATTTAAATCCTCCGCGCTTTTCCCCAGCATATGTACGGCCGAATAAGCCCTATCCCGCCCAAATTCAATACACCCGTCAAGAAAAATCGATAAAAAAGGATTAGGCCTGTTTAAAGCAACCCATGATGCCTTTAGCAGATTTTGATGGGCTACATATTCTGTTATTCCTTTAATATACTCCGCATACAAATCTTTGATTACCTTTATAGAATCGGGCTCTTTTGGTTTAACATGCGCTATAAATTTTCTGCATGACTCCGGCAATTCACCCCTTAAAGGAAACCCTTCATTCACCGCAAGCTCGAGGGGCAGGCTCATATTTACGCAGCATCCCCACATATCCGCCAATTCTTTCCCAACAATAATATTTCCCATGCAGCTGTTTACCGAATAGTCATCGTTTTCGGACATTCCGCGATATGCCATCGCATGAAGGCACGCCTCCTCATTGTAGAACGTTGGCTGTCCAATTTCAAATAGATCTTGTCCGATAAAAGTATCGTATACGCTGTCTGCGGCGGTTTTCTTCATCCTTGCCGCTATGATGGGAGAACGCAGCTTGATTTGCTTCTCAACCCTTATCAGTAATTCAGAGAATTGATTCCACTCAGGACCAATATTCATTGCACAAGAACCATCCCCGTATGAGTCCAGCATTTTAAAAAATGCTTTCAAAAGTTCAACCGCTTCTGCTTCTGTATTACCATCGTTAAGCCATCGCTCAAAATACGGATAAAGGTATTTGTCTATTCTTCCAAGCGAAACAGATGCCCAGGAACGCTCAGAAGCCGGTGTTATGGTGTGAATGATCCACATTGACTGCAGGGCTTCAAAAAAAGTATCGGCTGGTTTATATGGTACTTTTTCCAAAGCGCCGATTATACGAGTAAGTTCTTTTCTGCGTTTATCAGAATCACAGTTTTTTAATTTCTCTTCCGCCAATTGCACATATCTACGGGTAAAGATGCCGGCCGTATTAATACTTTCCAGCATCGCGTGCGCATATTTTCTGCCGTAATCATCAATATCCTTTTCCAGTCTTTTTTTTATCTTACCCGCATAATATTCCAGTCCTCTGGTCAGAATTGTTTCATAATCAACACAGGTATGTGACGGGGTGTAAATACCGAAAAGCATATACGTCCCGCTGATTATTCGTTCTTCTTCATTCCAAACTTTATATTCCCCGCTTTCGCTATATTCATCGGAATCCGCTTGCCGTATTTGTTCCAGCAAATCATTCTCCGCAAATTGAACTCCATAATTTCCAGCCAGGAGATCGCCGTCATTTAATCCTATCGGCAGTATTTCAAGAGCTCTTCTTAAAATTAGCATTTCCCGCTCAGAACTTACAAGCGTATCCTTTGATCCCGAATTCTTTATTTGTTTTCGGGCCAGGTTTGTAGTCATCCCTTTGGGGGGATAGGTTATGGACTTCATAAACGCTTCTAAATCGAAAGTTTTCAAATTCCAATCTGCATTTTTCATTATTCACCTCCGGAATAAAAGATATAACCAGCCCATAAGGTTATGAGCTGGTTATAGTACAACCGCTTATTTTACAAACCGTATTCCGATTTTACTTTTTCAATTGTCTCCCGCTGGAGTTTCTGTTGTTGCTCAAGATACTCTTCAACATTCTCTGTGGAAACAATGCTCATTGCCAGTTCAATATCTTCGGCAGGAGGATTTTGGCCTCTGGCAATCATTACCGCTACCGCAATAGCCCTGACCCCTATCTCATAGGGTATTTGATTTGCGGTAAAATGCATTTCCCCTTTGCTTATCGCTTCAACAGCGTCAGGGGATGCGTCAAATCCGCCTACGATGACAGTACCGACCTTGCCGGCGGAACGCAGGGCCTCAATTGCGCCCAGTGCCATCTCATCGTTTGCGGCCCAAACCGCGTCAATATCAGGGTTAGCCTGCAATATGGTTTCCATAACCGAAACAGCCTGAGCTCTTTCAAGATTTGCCACTTGTTCCGAGACGATTTCGATATCGGAATAAACGCTAATTGCGCTTCGAAAACCATTCTCCCTGTTCTGGATAACATCCCTGCCGGGCGTTCCAAGAATCATGGCTACTTTCCCTTTTCCATTCAGCCGTTTTCCCAAATAGTCACCGCAAAGATTTCCGCCTTGAACGTTATCTGCCGTTATGGACACGTTTACTTTGGTTGAAACCCTTGTTCCCGACATCACAACCGGAATACCTTTAGACATAGCTTCGTCAATTGCCGTATTAATCCCGTCGGTACTGGTCGGATCTATCGAAATGACGTCAGGATTTGTAGCAATCAGGTTTTCAATTCTTCCAATTTGAGTCCCCGGATCCCAAGCGTTTGATTCGGGATTCGTTACCTGGTTAATTTCAGCATCAAGTTCCTTGGCCATATCTTTAGAACCGTTGGCAAAAAGAACATACCAGGGATTATTGAGCGTGGGCATACTTTGGGCAATGGTTAAAACAGCATTGCCTTCATCCCCGGCGCCTCTTGAACAGCCTGCTACCGCCAGTGAACAAATCAGCGCGTACAAAAATAAAATTCCGAATAGCCTTTTCACAATTTTCCTCCTTGGAAAAAAATACAGAAATTCGTCTTTAAAAACAGGAATCATTCATTGTTTCCGGTGATCACCTCCTTATCTTATTATTTATTCTTTTTGCGCTTATCAAGAAAAACAGCAATTAAAATTACACATCCAACGATTAATCCCTGAAGATAAGGATTGACATTCAATAATACAAGGCCGTTATTTAAAACGGTGATAACCAAAGCCCCCATCAACGTTCCGAATATCCCTCCTTCACCGCCGGTCAGGCTTGTCCCGCCAATAACAACTGCCGCTATGATGTCAAGTTCTATTCCGCTTGCCGCGCCCGGCTGTCCGGAATTCATTCTTGCGGTAAGTACTATGCCCGCAACCGCGGTCAAAATCCCATGTACCACATATGTTATTATTTTCCACATGTTTACATTGATACCCGAAAGTACAGCGGCGTTTTCATTTCCGCCTATCGCGTATATATATCTTCCAAAAATGGATTTCTTTAAAACAAATAGGCCAAACAGCACAACCAATACGGCAATGAGTACCGGCACGGGAACAGGTCCTACCGAACCTGTTCCAATAAATGAATAAATTTTGGGTATTCCCGTAATAGGATAACCGCCGCTGTACATCAGGGCGAGACTTCTCGAAATGGTGAGCATGGCCATAGTCGCTATAAATGCGGGTATTTTCCCGTAGGTTACTAAAAGCCCGGACACTAAGCCTGTTAAAGTACCGATCAAAAGACCTATACTTACCGCTATACCTACCGTCATGCCTTCTCTCATAAATCCCGCGATAAGGGTTCCCACCAAAGCCATGACTCCGCCGACTGAAAGATCGATGCCTCCGGTTAAAACTATGAAAGTCATGCCCGTTGCTAATATCAGATTAATGGAACATTGCCTTGCAATATTTATAAGATTATAAACACTCATAAAATGTTCGGTCAGGATGGTGAAAATGACGCATAAAATAACTAATCCTCCCAATGCGCCGTTTATACTTACTTGCTTCTTAAGATGCCGCAAAGGCTTATTCACAATCACCCTCCGTATTCAAAATGCCAGCTTCATAATTGCGTGTTCTTCCAGTTCGTGTCTTTGGAGTTCACCGGCCAGTTCCCCCCTGCGCATTACGATAACCCTGTCGCTCATGCCGATAATTTCAGGTAAATCCGAGGAAATCATAATTATCGCAGCTCCGGATTTTGCCAACTCGGAGATGATTTTGTATATTTCCGCTTTAGCCCCGACATCTACGCCCCGGGTAGGTTCATCAAATATAAGCACCTGGTGATTTTTATATATCCATTTGCCGATAACTACCTTTTGCTGATTTCCACCGCTCAGATTTCTGGTCTTAACGTTTAGCCGGTCCGGTTTTATAGCAAGTTTATGTATTATTTCGTTACCGTTGCCGGCAGTCTTCCTGTTAGAAACAAGCAAAAAATAGCTCATCATATCCAGATAGGGCAGGGAAATATTATTTTCAATATCCAGGGAAAGGATCAATCCCTCCGATTTACGTTCTTCAGGGATCATGACTATTCCCAGTTTTTTTGCTTTTATGGGAGAATCAATTATCACGTGTTTATTGTTTAGGTAAATTTTCCCGGCGCTAATTCTGTTTATTCCTATAATAGCCCTTGCCAATTCCGTTCTCCCGGATCCTACCAGCCCGCTTATTCCCAGTATTTCACCTTTTTTTACTTCAAAGCTGATATTCCTGATTATCTTATCACAGGAAAGTGAATCCACGCGCAGTATTGTCTCATTTATGGTTTTCGCAACGGATGGAAATTGTTCAACAAGATCGCGGCCTATCATCATTCTTGTTATTGCATCTTTGGCAAATTCCTTGGTTTTTAGTTCCCCAACCATCTTTCCATCGCGCAATATGCTTACCCGATCGGCAATATGAGGCAGTTCTTCCAATCTGTGGGAAATATAAATTATAGCTAATCCTTCCTTTTTTAGACCCATAATTACTTCAAAGAATTTGTTAATTTCCTTAGCGGATAAGACCGCCGTAGGCTCGTCCATTACTACAATTCTGGAATTAACCGATAGTGCCTTGCAGATTTCAACCAGTTGTTTTTCGGCCACCCCTAAATTTTTTACCCGTTCTTTTACATCAAAATTTGAATCAACCCGCTGTAAAAGCCCGCGCGTTTGTTCATATATATTTTTATTGCGGATCAAGCCCGCGGTTATTTTTTCCCGTCCCAAAAAAACATTCGCCGCAACATCCAGGTTATCAACTAAATTAAATTCCTGGTGGATCGTGCTTATGCCCGCAAAAATAGCATCTTTTGGACTCTTGAATTTGACCGCTTTGCCTTCAAAGGTTATTTGTCCGGCGTCCGCTTGGTATATCCCCGCCAGAATTTTGATTAATGTTGATTTACCCGCCCCATTTTCTCCGACCAGAGCGTGAAGTTCACCGCGGTTCAAATTAAAATCAACATCAAACAACACTTGGGTGCCTGAAAATTGCTTGCGGATTCCTTTCATTTCCAATAAATCAGTCATACGCCACCAAATTGTCACTCGCTAATCAATATGTAAAGATGTAAGTACAATATGTCATATAAGATTATTTGTCAAGTATTTTTTTTATTTTTTTAGCTTTTAATCCTGGTGTTATGGGCGGCGAATGCCCCGGCGGGATTTTTCACAAAAAAATCTTCTATCCGCTTCGGATCAATTCCCCGATCCCGCATGAGGGGGATGAATTTTTCGATAATGTAGGCCAGTCCGGGAACACCGCCGTAGCTTCCCAGCCTGGCCCGGGTAGTATCCAGGGACATGAGCAACCGATCCCCGTAACCCGCTTCCAGAAGCCCCATAACAAGGGAAAGTTCCTTTTCGTCGTCGTGGTATCCGGGCCGGCCGATAGTATCATATTCCAGCCAGCTCCCCCGGCGGCAGAGTTCCCGGTGGACCGCGGGATCGGGGACCGCCCGGTCCGGGTGGCAATAGATGACCCGGTTTGCGGGGACTCCGGTTTTTTCAAGAAAATCCGCCGGTTCCAGCGGGTTGGAACCTTTTTCGACGTGAACCATCAGGGGCCGGCCGGTTTTCAAGGCGGCTCTGGCCGCGGCGCCAAAGAGGGTACGGTACCGGGGGATCAGCCCCTCCGTATCCAGGGCTGTCTTGATCTGGCCCGCCCTGGCGGAACCCTGTTTTTTGGGAAAAGCCCCGCCGCCGTCCAGGTACATTCCCCGTGTCAGTTCTTCGATAAAAAGCTCCGCCAGGACGTCTTCGCCGGCGGAATGGATCCAGTGATCGGCGGGGTAATACGAAAGCTTGTGAAAACCGGTAGAGGCGATGATGTGAAGGGAACTTTGTTCAGCCAGGCTTATCAGGACCGCGGCGCTTCTGCCGCAGCCAAGGGGCTGGGCGTCTACCAGCGCCCGGCCCCCCACGCGGCGGTACACCAACAGTTCCGCAAGGCTTTTGCCGGGATCGTCGATGAGCTGCTCCGCCGGAACGGAATGGGCAAAGCTGATGTAGAGGTGCTCATGGCTCTGGCAGAACCCCAGGGAATCGGGGGAAATATCTCCCAAAACCGTGGTAATAAGCCCCTTTTTCATGGGGTTAACATACCAGGCAGGGGCATTTTTTGCCCGAGAGCACGCCTGCGAGGTTCCGTACCGACATAAGGGCCATGGCGGCGGTGGCTTCGGCGGTATGGGACGCCGTATGGGGGGTCAATACCACATTGTCCAGGGCAAAGAGGGGGGACGCCCGGGGCGGCTCCGCCTCGAATACGTCCAGCCCCAATCCTCCCAGATAGCCGGATTGGAGCAGTTCACAGGCGGCGTCTTCGTCTATCAATCCGCCCCTGGCGGTGTTGACGATAACGGCTCCCCTTTTCATGGACCTCATCACCTCCGCGGAAATGATATGCCTGGTTTCACCGGTCAAGGGAAGGTGGAGGCAAAGAAAATCCGCTTCTTGTATGACGGTGTCAAAAGCGGCGGGGATGATCCCATTGGCTTGGGCGTAGTCTTCGTCCAGACAGGGATCGTAAGCCATGATCCGCATGGAAAAACCCGATCCCCTTTTGGCCACCGCCCGGCCCACGGCCCCAAGCCCCAGAATGCCGAGGGTTTTGCCGTAGAGTTCCACCCCGGTTGAGCGGGGCCACCGGCCGTTCCGGGTATCCCGGTCCAGCCGGGGAATCCGCCGGGCGGCGCAGAGGAGGAGGGCCACGGTCAGATCCGCCACCGCCTGGGCGTTGGCCCCGGGGGTATTGCAGACCCGGATACCCCGTTTTTTTGCCGCTTCCAGATCAATCCGGTCGAAACCGGCGCCGTACCGGGAAATTACCTTTAAATCCGGGGCGTTTTCCAGTACCCTGGCGGTAAAATGATCCAGCCCCGCGATACAGCCTTCACAGCCCGGGAGAAGGGAAATAAGCTCATCCTCCGTCAGGGGCCTGTCCCGGGGGTTGAAAACCAGCGTGTCCGCGAAGGAACGAAGCTCCTCCATGGCGGGACCCCCGGTATCACCCTTAAACGACGTGGCGGTCACCAGAATTTTCATAAAACCCCCTAAAATCATTATATGTCATTACATACTAACAATAGTACTTTTTTTCGTCAAGGGCTTTACATTTTCCCCGGTATGATTTATTGTTAATCCGGGTTTGTCAGTTTGTCATGACTTTAAACGGGAGAACCTAAGGGTATTTATGGTGAATCTTGAGGCAGCTAAGGAGCCGGCTTTTTATTTTATCGGGGTAACGACCGGCCAGTCTTCCATAATGAAGGTATTTCCCAGGTGGGCGGACGCCCTGGGGCTGGGGGCGGTTATAAAGGGAATCGATCTTCCCCCCCACGCTCCGGCGGAAGATTACCGGAGGGTGATTGGGTTCCTTAAGAACGATCCCCTGTCGCTGGGGGCGCTGGTAACGACCCACAAGCTGGACCTCTATTCCTCCTGCAGGGATATGTTTGACTACGTGGATCCTTACGCCCAAAAGCTTTCGGAAGTGTCGTCCCTGTCCAAAAAGGACGGAGCCTTCCGCGCCCACGCCAAAGATCCCATCTCCAGCGGCCTTGCCCTGGAATCCTTTGTGGCCCCCCGGTTTTGGGAGGACCACGGCGGCGAGGTCCTCCTGCTGGGGGCCGGCGGAAGTTCCCTGGCCATGTCCCTGTATTTTTCCCGGAAGGAAGCGGCGGGGAACAAGCCCCGGCGCATTACCATCGCCAACCGGAGCGAACCCCGGCTTGCCTCCGCAAAAGCCGCCCTGGCGGACTGCTGTGGAGAGATCGAATTCCGGTTTTTACATTGCCCCACCCCCGCCGGTAACGACGCCCTGGTGGCGGCGCTGCCCCCCTGGTCCCTGGTGGTCAACGCCACCGGCCTGGGGAAAGACGCCCCCGGTTCTCCCACCACCGGCGCCGTTTCGTATCCCCCCAATTCCCTGGTCTGGGAGATCAATTACCGGGGGGACCTGATCTTTATGCAGCAGGCCCAGGCCCAGGCCGGGGAAAAAAAACTCCTGGTTGAAGACGGCTGGAATTACTTTATCTTCGGCTGGACCCAGGTTATTGCCGAGGTGTTTCATATCGACATAAGCCCCCGGCAGCTTGCGGAACTAAGCAGGATCGCCCGGTAGCATAATTTAACAGGAGGCCAAGGTGGCTGATTTTAACTGGCAGAAGGGATTTATCGTTGACTTTGCGCTGACGGGGGGGCTGTCCTCCGCCGTTGTTTCCACCAAACGGAAACTGTCCCAAATGCGGGGCATTTTCTCCGACCCGGACGCCTTTGAAAAGGCCGCTGCCGCGGGGGACCCGGTGGTATATGAATTTTACGAACTGGGGGCTCCGGAAAACGCCGGGGATGTGGCCTTCGGTACTTCCGTTACCTATCCGGGAAAGGTAGGGGCTGAATACTTTATGACCAAAGGGCACTTCCATCTGGTTCTGGAAACCGCGGAAGTGTACTATACCCTTTCGGGCGAGGGGGGGATGCTGGTGGAAAACCCGGAGGGAGAAACGGATTTTTTCCCCATGACCCCCGGAAACGCGGTCTATGTACCAAAACGGTTTGCCCACCGGAGCGTCAATACCGGTACAGTTCCGCTGGTTTCCTTTTTTGCCTTCCGGGGAGACGCGGGACACAATTACGCTGAAATTGAAACCAGGGGGTACCGTAAGCTGGTGGTAGAAGGGATGGACGGCAGACCCGGAATTATAGATAATCCCAGGTGGGGGACAGAATGACGGTTAAGGAACGGCTGGGTTCGACCCGGCTTATACCGGTGGTTGTCATGGACGACGCGGAGCGGGCGGTCGATACCGCCGGGGCATTGCTGTCAGGCGGTATCGATGTAATGGAAATAACCCTGCGTACCGAAGCGGGGCCGGCGTCAATCGAAAAGGCAATTAAAGCCTATCCCAACATTCTGGCGGGCGCGGGTACCGTGTTTTCCCTGGAAAAATGCAGGGAAGCGGTTTCCCGGGGGGCGGCCTTTATCGTATCCCCCGGTTATGATCCCGAAATTGTGGAATTTTGCCTTAAAAACAAAGTAGCGGTATTCCCCGGCTGCGTTACTCCCACGGAAATTACCGGGGCCCTCAAGGCGGGGCTCGATATCCTTAAATTTTTCCCCGCCGATGTGTACGGCGGCGTCAAGGCCATTAAGGCCCTTTCAGGACCCTTCCCCATGATCAAATTTATTCCCACCGGCGGGGTGAATCTGTCCAACCTGGCGGATTTTCTGGTTCCCCAGGTCTTTGCCGTGGGGGGCGGCTGGCTCTGTGACCGCAGGGCGGTTAACGCGGGAAACTACGGCGAAATTACCAGGATCTGCGCGCAATCGGTAGAGCTTGTTAAAAAAGCCCAAACGCCGGCATAAGGGCAGCAATGTCACAGCGGGTTCTGGATACCATCAAACTTGATAAAAATATTCCGATCCCCCTGTATTACCAGCTGAAAAAACAGCTTCTCTCGCTGATCCAGGATGCCAGCATAGGGGAGGGTGAGCTGCTCCCCCCGGAGTTTGAACTCTGCGAGCGGCTCAATGTTTCCCGCCCGACTATACGGCAGGCGTTCAGCGAACTGGTCAACGAAGGGTACCTGACCCGCCACAAGGGAAAGGGTACCTTTGTTTCCAAACCCAAGGTGATGGACCAGTTTTTTAGCAAACTGGAAACCTTCCACGACGAAATGGCGGGAAAGGGTTTTAATCCCGCCACCGTGGTCCTGAAGCTGGAGAAGATCCGGGGGCCCCGTGAGGCGAACGAAAAGCTGTCTATCCCCCTGGACGCTCCGCTCATCTATTTAAGCAGGGTCCGGTCGGTTAATTCGGTACCCCTGGTCTATCTGGAAACCTTTCTGCCCTATGAAACCTGCGGTAAACTGATGCTGGTGGATTTTAAGGTCAATTCCCTCTACGATTCCCTGGAAAAGATCCACGGCCTGCGGATAAACAGGGTCCGGCGCGAATTTATGGCGGTAAACGCCCGTCAAAAAGAGGCGGAACTGCTGCAAATCGCCAGGAATAAGGCGATAAGCCTGGTTAAGACCGTCGCCTATTCGGCGGATACCCCGGTGGAATTTTCCATTGCCCGCTACCGGGGAGACATAAACCAGTTCAGCGTGGAACTGGCCAGGTAGCCCGGGCGGGGTATTTACTCCCCTTCCGGGGAAAGCTATACTGTAGTTCGTCCATGGAACAAGCCGAATTAGCCATAACTCCGGAAAATCAGTATACCTTCAGGGTGAACGAATTTGAGGGGCCCCTGGATCTGCTCCTCTTCCTGGTAACAAAAAACGAAATCAACATTTATGACATACCCATAGCCCGGATTACCGAGCAGTACATTGAACACCTTAAATACGTGATCGAGCTGGATTTGGAAGACATGACCGAGTTTCAGATTATGGCGGCAAAACTCCTCTATATGAAGTCCCGGATGCTCCTGCCGGTGGAAATGGACACGGATGAAATCGAAGATCCCCGGCAGGAACTGGTTGATAAGCTCATCGAATACCAGAAATTTAAAAAACTCAGCGAATTGATGGAGGAACAGGGCAGGGAAGCGGAATGGGTTATCGAGCGCAAGAAACTGCAGCGCCCCCTTCCCTTTATTGAAGAGGAATTGTGGGAAAAGCTTGAAGTCTGGGACCTGTTAAAAAGCTTTTCCGCCCTGATGAACAGCATCAGCGGGGCCGGTATCGGTGAAAACATCATCGACATGTATGAAGAGGTATCCATCAACGAAAAGATTACCCTCCTGTCGGAACTGATGGAAAAATCCGGGGAATGCCGTTTTCCCGATCTGGTGGCCCGGCGGGGTTCCCTGATGGACATTATCTGCGCCTTTCTTGCCCTGCTGGAAGCGGTCAAGGTCCGGATGGTGACGATTTACCAAAACCGCATGTTCGGGGACATCCTGATCCGGAGCAGAGAAAGCAATTGAGGCTGTTCCAAAACTTCAGTTTTTGGAACAAGCTCAATTGAGAATAAGTAAGCACAGTCGAGGATAATTGTGGAAAAAGAAGCAGCCCTTATTGAAGCCATACTCTATCTTGAAACGGACCCCCAGGATTATGCCTTTCTGGCCCGGCTTTCGGGGCTTTCAAAGGACGTGGTCCAAAAAGCCGTTGAAGTCCTGGAGGAAAAATACCGGAAAGCCGATTCGGGGATTGAACTGACCCGCATCGGCGGCGGGGTTATGGTTTCCCCCAAAAGGGAGTACTGGGACAACCTTAAAGAGCGGTACGGTAAAAAGAACGAAACCCGGTTTTCCAGGGCGGCCCTGGAAACCCTGTCGATTATCGCCTACTCGCAGCCCATAACCCGCAGCGAAATCGAGGCAATCCGGGGGGTTCAGGCGGATACCATGATCCGCCTGCTGCATGAAAAATCCCTTATCAAGGAGGTCGGGAAAAAAGACATCCCCGGAAAACCGGTCCAGTACGGAACCACCAGGGAATTCCTGAAGTTTTTCCGCCTGGAAAGCATTGCCGACCTTCCCAAACTGAACGAAAATGAGGCTTCCCGCTTTGAACTTGAATAATACGGCTCCGGCGGAAGGCATCCGCCTGCAGGTTTATCTGGCCCACGCGGGCGTTGCTTCCCGCCGGGCTTCGGAGGCTCTGATAGGGGAGGGGAGGGTCACCGTTAACGGGGAAACCGTCGCCGTCCCGGGAACCAGGGTAGCGCCCGGCGACAGGATCTGCCTGGACGGAAAGCCCGTCATGGCCGAAACAAAACGCCATTACCTGGCCCTGAACAAACCCCCCGAATATCTCTGCAGTTCCCGGGATCCCCAGGGCCGCCGTCTTGCCCTGGAACTGCTTCCCAAAACCATTACCGAGCGGCTCTACAGTGTGGGGCGCCTGGATTATCTTTCTTCGGGGCTGGTTTTTTTTACCAACGACGGGGATTTTACCGCGCTGTTAAGCCATCCCCGTTCGGAAATCGACAAGGAATACCTGATAGAATCCACCGGTCCCATCCCCGACCAAGCGGTGGACGCCTTCCTTGAAGGGGTCGTCGTTGAGGGGGAAACCTACCGGGCAAAAAGTATTGAGCGGCTGGGCCGGAAGGCCGTTAAAATCGTCCTGGTCGAGGGCAAAAACAGGGAGATCCGCCGGGTTTTTTCCCATTTTCACCTGCATCCCCGGCTCTTGAGGCGGATCCGTATCGGCTCCGTGGAACTGGGGAATTTGCCCGAAGGGGAATGCCGTCCCCTCAAAAAGGAAGAACTGGAGGGCTTTAAAACCCCTCCGGCGGCGGGGCATAAGGAGATCCCATGGTCATAGCCATAGACGGGCCGGCGGGAACCGGGAAAAGTACTATCGCCGGAATGCTGGCCCGGGGGATAAAGGGCAGGGACGGCCGGCCCTTTACCTATATCAATTCCGGCAGCCTCTACCGGGCCATTACCCTGGGCTGTTTACGGCTGGGGATTATGCCCTCGGACCCGGATGCGGCCCTGGGGTACGCTAAAAAAGCCCCCCTCGCGTACCGGGACGGCAGGCTTTACCTGGGGGAAGAGATGGTGGAGGATCTGCTCCACAGCGATGAGGTGGACCGGCATGTTTCCCCCCTTTCGGCCATTGTGCCCATCCGCCATGTGGTCAACGGCCATGTCAGAAAGCTTGCCGGGGGCTTAAACGTGGTGGCGGAGGGCAGGGATATGACCACAGTGGTATTCCCCGGCGCCGAATACCGGTTTTATCTGGACGCTTCCATCCGGGAACGGGCCAGGCGCCGGTTTGACCAGGGACTTTCAGCCCTGACCCTGGAGGAAATTGAAAAAACCATCGCCGAGAGGGATTCCCTTGACAGAAATAAGGAGGAGGGGAGTCTGCTTATTGGAGAGGGCGTAATGTACCTGGACACTTCGGACTTGACCTTAACGCAAGTTTATGACAAATTAGTAGAGATAATACACTAGAAGGATGAACCATGGCTCAGATGGAAGTGGGAACGGACACTAATTCCGGCGACATTCAATCACAATTACAGGAAGAATACCTCAAATCTCTGGAACAGCTTGAAGAGGGGCAGCTTGTTGACGGTTACGTGATCCAGGTAACGGCGGATCAGGTTTTTGTTGACGTGGGTTACAAATCGGAAGGGAAGATACCCCTTTCGGAATTTGCCGAAACCCCCAAGGTGGGGGATCCCGTTTCGGTGATCCTGGTAACAAAGGAAAATAAACACGGCGAAGTTATCGTTTCCAAACAAAAGGCCGACGTTAAGCTGTTCTGGAAAAATCTCCGCCAGGCTTTCCAGGACCATACCCCGGTGGAGGGAACCGTTGAAAAGCAGGTTAAAGGCGGTTTTGACGTCAACCTCGGCGCGGGGGTTCACGCCTTCCTCCCCATAAGCCAGTCGGACGCTCAAAAGGTTGATAAACCCGAAAAACTCCTGGGACTTAAATCCAACATGCAGGTGGAACGGCTCTATTCCGACGGCAAAGTTAACATCGTGGTAAACCGCCGTAAATGGCTGGAAGAGGAAACCACCGCCAAACAGCAGGAATTTTTTGAAAATACCCCCATCGGTTCGGAAATTACCGGGGTAGTCAAAAGCTTTACCTCCTTCGGCGCTTTTATCGACCTGGGGGGCTTTGACGGCCTTTTGCATATCAACGACATGAGCTGGGGCCACGTAACCCGGCCCAAGGATTTTGTTAAAAAAGGCCAGGAAATCACCGTCAAGGTGATCCGCATCGATCCCAAAGAAAAGCGGATTAACCTTTCCCTTAAGCATTTTACCGACGATCCCTGGGTACATTTTGAAGACAAATACCACGTCAATGATATCGTCAAGGGCAGGGTGACCAAACTCACCGACTTCGGCGCTTTTATTGAGCTGGAAGAGGGGATTGAAGGCCTGGCCCATATTTCCGAATTTTCCTGGGTAAAAAAAATCCAGTCCCCCGGGGACATTCTTTCCATCGGCGACGAAGTGGAATGCATGGTCCTGGGCTACGACCTTCAGGCCGGCAGGGTTTCCCTGGGGCTTAAACAGGCCGGCGACAACCCCTGGAGCAGCATCCAGGAAAAGTACCCCGTGGGTACCAGGCTTACCAGAAAGGTGACCAAAATTACCAATACCGGAGCCTTTATCGAACTGGAAGAGGGAATAGACGGTTTTCTCCACGGCGACGATATTTCCTGGACAAAAAAAGTCAAACATCCCGGCAGCGAACTTTCGGCCGGGCAGGAAGTCGAAGTGATGGTTATCAGCGTGGATCGCAATAACCACAATGTCAGGCTCGGCATTAAACAGCTTTCGGAAGATCCCTGGCAAAATTTCGCGTCGGTCTATAAACCCGGTTCCCAGGTCGAGGGGGAGGTGTCTTCCGTCACCGATTTTGGGATCTTCGTCAGGGTTCCCGGCGGCATTGAAGGTCTTATCCATAAGACCAATCTGCCGGAAAACCGCGAGGAAACCCCTGAAGACGCCCTTAAACGCTATCAGCCCGGCGACAAGATTACCGCGGTGGTTCTGGAACTTCAGCCGGAAAAGCAGAAAGCTTCTTTTTCCATCCGGGACTACCAGAAAAAGATGCAGCGGGATGAACTTTCCCGGTACATGGCGAAAGAAGAATCCGGCGATTCAACCTTTACATTGGGGGATTTTTTGAAATCGAAAAACAGCGAACAAATTGCCGGCGGCGATCAGGGTGATTCTGTTGTGCCTTCCTCCGGTTCCGGCGCCGAAGGTACTCCGGATTCCGAATAGGATCCGGCTGACCGCATTTCCATGCCGTCAAAGATTGACGCCAAAGAATACCATACCCTGATAGCAAAAAGTCCCCTTATTCTGGAAAAGCTTGAAATTATCGACCGGGTTGCCCAGACCGATTCGTCGGTCCTGATTCTGGGGGAAAGCGGGGTCGGCAAGGAACTTTTTGCGGAGCAGATACATCTGCGCAGCCCCCGGAGCGGCGCCCCCTTTATTCGGGTTAACTGCGCCGCCCTGCCGGAGGGCCTGCTGGAAAGCGAGCTTTTCGGCCATGTTAAAGGGGCTTTTACCAATGCCATACAGAATCGCCGGGGCCGCTTTGAACTGGCGGATACGGGTACCATTTTTCTTGACGAAATAGGGGATCTGTCCCTGGCCCTGCAGTCAAAACTGCTCCGGGTAATCCAGCAGAAAACTTTTGAAAAAGTCGGTTCCAACACGCCGGTCACCGTGGACGTGAGGATTTTAGCGGCCACCAACAAGGATATAGAAGCCCTGGTGGAAAAGGGGGAGTTCCGCAGCGATCTCTACTACCGGATCAACGTGTTCCCCATCCATATCCCCCCCCTGCGGCAAAGGCCCGAAGATATCCCCGAATTGGCCGGTTTTTTTATGAAAAAATACCAAACGGAAACCAAAAAGCAGTTTACCGGATTTTCAAACGATGCTATGGAATTTATGCTCTCCTATTCCTGGCCGGGAAACATCCGGGAACTGCAAAACAGCGTGGAACGGGCCTGCGTCATCGGCAAGGGTCCCCGGATACAAAAGGACGATTTATTTTTCAGGACCGCCCCGGTTATTCCCGAACCGGCGGAAGGAAGCCGTAACTTGAAAAACGCGATAAATGCCTTTAAAATACAATTTATCCAGAAGGTACTGGAAGAAAACAAATGGAACCAGACGGAAACGGCAAAAGCCCTGGATATTCAGAGAACCTATCTGTCCAGGCTGATTAAAGAATTTTCCATTAAAGGTGAGGAGCATTGAGGTTATGGCAGCAGCTAAAACGGAAACCCTGAACGCCGGCGATAAATTTGCCTTGTTTCTTCAAAAATACCGGAGGGCTTTCTGGGGCCTCCTGGGGATTGTGATCGCCGGGATTATCGGCTCCGTCCTGTTCTTTACGGTACGAAACGCGCTTCAGAACAGGGCCATTGTTACCCTGGAAGCCTTTGAAACGCGTAAAACGGATCTGGGAGACCTGGCGGACACTTCCAAATCCATGGAAATCCAGGCGCTGTTGGAAGAGATCAACGCCTTTGCCCCCAAAACCTTCGGGTATGCTTCGGCAAAGGCCTATTCCCTGGCCGCGGACATCTATGCCGCCCGGGGTGAATGGGCCCTGGCGGAAGAAGCCTGGGCCGCTTCCGCGGAACGGGCTTCCAGGATATATCTTGCCCCCCTGTCGCTGTACAGCGCCGCGGTGGCGGCGGAAGAGCAGGGTAATCTGGACAAAGCCCTTGAGTACTATACCCGGACCCTTGCTTTTTCCGGCGTTTTTCCGGCCTCCCAACGGGCGCAGTTTAATATCGGCCGAATCTATGAGGCGCGGAACGATAAAGAAGCCGCTTCCGAAGCGTACCGGAATCTCATCGAAAAAAGTTCCCCCGATTCCAACTGGGCAAAATTGGCCCAGAGCAGGATAATCTTCCTTGAAATGGAGTAACGTTTTTCCTGTCCTTTCCGCGTTATGCTGTCTTTCCTGCGGCATGGAAGACTATGTGTACCTTGAACCGGTAACATCCGCCTATTCCACCGCGGTAAGCAGCGCCGTCATAACCACTCCCAGCAACAGCAGTACCTATTTCCGGTACTATACGATTTTTTACCGTATTTATATCAGCGATCTTGACCTGTCCGGTATCTCCAGTGACGCCGAACGGCGGAATATCAATCCGGCCCTTGCTTCCCATTACAATACCCTGGATCCCTATACTACCAGCGACAATATTTCCCCCAGTGCCATCGGCACCGTCTTTAACAATCTGCGGTATTATCCCCTGTATGGCAGCCTGGATCAAAGCGGCGAGATTCCCATGTACCAGATCTTGGATAACCGCTCTGCGGAAACAATACGCCTGGATTTTACCGATACCTCCGCGGGACCTTTCATGACTACCACTTACAGTCCCGGGTCCACGTTTTTTCTATTCCGGGCCGGGGGCTTTACCCAGCGGCCGGATCGCTTGTTTTACCACAGTTCAGGTTCCGGGAACCTGTCGGACGATTCAATCATCAGCTCTACCGTCAATACGGATGTGGAACGGAAAACCAATATCTCCGCGTCGCAAAGATATACCTATGTATCCATGTACATCGCGGCGGAGGGCATCGACAGCAATTATACCGTTATCTATTCAAGGCCGAAACATATAGGCATATTCCGCCTGCCGTAGGGAATAATCCCACCGGAGAAGGGGAAAAGTTACCGCCCGCTTTACTATTCATAATGTAGATTCTGTCTACTATTCCATGGGGGTGTTGTTTTTTGTGTACAAAGCGTTATAAACGTCAAAATAATCAGCGGCTTCTCCGGTTTCGGGGTTCCTCGCGTACACCGCGTCCCGGACAAGGCCATACAGCGTAGCGCCGTTCGTTATGGCGCTGCGGAAGGTTTTTTCTTCCCCGGCGGCAACCACGCTGTCTCCGTACCGGAAACCCCACAGTAAAGAAGCGACGGAATGTTTTTTGACCCCTTCGGCGATATGGTACAACCGGACGGAATGGACCGTAAACCCCGCGGGCAGCGCCGGGTTCAGAAGGGCCGTAAAATCCTCCGAATCGGGACAATTCTCCAGGTCAACGCTGGCTATTTCCGCCTTGCAGACCAGGCCCAGGGCCGCGGGCGAAGCAAAATCAAGTTTTATCAGAGGGTTGAAGCCCCGGGTATAAACGACGTTCATGCCGGAACGGATGAAAGCCATGGAAAAAACTTCCAGTACCCCCAAATGAGAAATTAAAACCGCGGAGCCTGTTTTGGAAAAAGAAAAAACGGCGCGGAAACAGGTTCCGGAAACGAAAGCTCCGGAACTTTCCGTTTGTCCGGTTCCTTCATGGGTAGCGGGTTCCCCGCCGTTTTCAATAACGGGATGTATACTATTTTCCGCAATCCCGGCAGGGGAAAAACAAACGCCGCAGGGGTGGGTACAGTTTTGCCCACATGGTGAAGTAAGCATGCTGTTCTCCGAACGGAGAGCTTCGTTTTCAAGAAACCCGTCCCCTGCCCCGCTTTTGATAACGGACCAGGGCAGCTTTTCCTGCGGCGGGCGCTGCCCCAGAAGGGATGCCGCCAGGGCCGATCGTTCCAGAAGGACGCTTTTCCAGAGATCAATGGAAATATAATCGGACCAGGCGTCAAGCCGGCATCCCCTTGTATAGGCCTCTTCCAGGATTTCTCCCACCTGCTCATCCCCCCTGGCGATGATCCCTTCAAGCATGCTTATAAAGGGATTATGGACGCTTACCTTGTGTCCCCGGGGTTTCAGGACGCTCTGGATATAACGGAGCTTTTCCCAGGCTTCTTCCACCCCAAGCTGGCGGGAACGCTGGTAAGGCGTATGGGGTTTCGGCACAAAGGTACCCACGGTGATATGGAAATGGGCTCCCACGGCTCTGCCGGCTTCAAGGATAAAGTCGGCGATCCGCCGTTCTTCGCCCCCGCCGTGATCCGGGGGAAGGCCGATCATAAAATAAAATTTTATCCCCTTCCAGCCGTATTTCTTTGCTTCGCCTATAATGGAAACGACTTCTTTGAGGGCGACCTGTTTATTGATCGCAAGCTGTTCCATATCCCCCGGCGTTTCCACCGCAAAGGTTAATCCGCTCTTTCGGATTTCGGAAATTCCCGCCAAAAGGGGCAGGGAAAAACCGGATATTCGCAGCGAGGGAAGCTGAAAAGAAATATGCCGGCGGCGGTAGCGGCTGTTCAGGGCGGTAACCAGGCCGGTAATATGCCGATAGTCCCCGCTGGAAAGGGAGGAAAGGCTTATTTCCCGGTAGCCGCCCCGCCGGATAAACTCTTCCGCTTCCTCCATAACAAGATCCGCCCTTTTCTGCCGCATGGGCCGGTACCATATACCGGCATGGCAAAAACGGCAGCCGTTGGGACAGCCCCGCATGATCTCAACCGCCCCGTGGTGCTGCACGGTCCGTATGCTCGGTACCGGAAAAACGGAAGCGGGCCGGCTTTCCCTGCCGAAGTCCGCGGCCACCGCCCGGCGGACGGCCTGCTTCCCCGGGGTCCAGATATGGGGATGGGCCGTAATATGATCCAGGAGCGTCCTTCTGGAAGCGCCCTTCCGTTTCAGGGACAAGAGTTCCCGGGCCAGATCAAAAAAACCCGCTTCCGCCTCGCCTATCCAGAAAGCGTCGATAAAGGAACTGTAGGGCAGCGGATTGGATACGCAGGGCCCGCCCATAATCACGATGGGGTCCTCCCCTCCCCTCTCCGCCGCCCTGATGGAAAGACGGGAATGGTCCAGCACCGATAATACCCCGCTTATGCCCAGCTCGTAACCCAGGGTAAAAAGGAGCAGGTCCGTATCGTTTAACTGTATCCCCGTATCCAGGCCGTAAAGGACAAGGCCTTCCGCTTCCAGCAGTTTTTCAAAGTCCGGCGCCGGCGCAAAGGCCCGGTCGCAGGAAATCCCCTCTATCCTGTTAAGCCCGTTGTAGATAATGCGGAAAGCCTGGTTGGACATGCCCAGCTCATAGAGATCCGGAAAAACCACCGCGGCATAAAGGGCCGCGCCGGTTTTGGCAAGCAGGCCATATTCGCCTCCCGAGTACCTCGCCGGTTTTTCCACCTCCAGCAGGCGGGCGCCCAGACGGCTTAGGGGATCGATAAAACGGACCATGAATCAGCGCCGGAACCTTCTGATATGGATGCTCATGGCAAGGCCCACGCCTATCATGGCGGAGATAAGCGCGGAACCTCCGTAGGACATAAAGAGCAGCGGTATTCCCGTAATGGGCATAACCCCCATGGACATACCGACATTGATAAGAAAATGAAATGAATATATGGCCGCAAGCCCCGCGGAGATATAGGCGCCAAAGGCGTCCGGGGTGGTTTTCATCAGTTTGACAAGCCGCAGGCAGATAAGGAGAAAAAGGGCAAAGACCAAAAGCCCGCCCAGGAACCCCCATTCTTCGGTAAAAATGGAGAAAATAAAATCCGTGCTCTGCTGGGGAAGAAACCGGTAGTGGCTTTGAGTACCCTGCAGAAAACCCTTGCCCATGAAGCCCCCGGATCCTATGGCGGTCATGGATTGGATAATGTGCCATCCCGAACCTCTTGGATCCACATTGGGATCAAGAAAGACAATAAGCCGCATGATCTGGTAATCTTTCAGCACCTTGTGCGAAACAAAGGAAGCCAGCAGGGAAATGATCAGTATCAAGGCGGTAAAACATATCCAGTAAAAATAATGTTTTCTGTACCGCGTATATCCGAAATAGGCCACGGCGCTGACCAGCGTCAGGGCCAGGACGCTTATTAAAATAAAACGGCCGTTAACCAGGATCATCACCGCCGGATAGGCTCCCTGCAGGATGGTTTCCTGCCAGAGGGGAAACACCATCATGATGCCGGTTAGGATGATACAGCCCCCGAGAAAAACAATGTACCGCATGGATATGCCGCCAACAAAGGTCATGGCCAGCAGAATGGGAATAAACACCAGGGAGGTTCCGAAGTCAGGCTGCATCAGGATGATCGCCATGGGAATAAGCACGATGATGCAGGAGACCGCGAAGCGGTTCACCATGTTCTGGCTGCGCCTGGTTGAATCCAGGTGACGGGCCAGAAAAAGAATGGTTGTTATCTTGGCAAATTCCGAAGGCTGGATGCCGAACCTTCCTATGCCTATCCAGGCCCGGGCGCCGGAAACCATGCGCCCGAAAAAACAGGTATAGAGCAGCAGCAGTATGGTTCCGGCATAAAGATACAGGGAGAAATCATAAACCCGCCGGTAGTTAAGAAGGGACAGGATCAGAACCGCGGCAAATCCCGCCGCGGCCCAGACTATCTGCCGGGTATATTCGCTTGAATCCACCGTACCGGAGGATGTTAACCCGGAAGAATAGATAAACAGGATGCCGAAAACCGTCAGAAGCAGTGAAGCGAACAGCAGCGGAAAATCTATTTCCAGAAGATCCCGCAGTCTCATTCACGCCGCCCCTGTATGGGGGTAAGATTTTGGAGTCCGAGGGCCAGAACCGCCTCTTCATAGGTCTGGCCGGCAAAAATACCCTGAAAGATGATCGCCGTCGCGTAGGGGGACCACCAGTCCCAGGGATTGGAAGCTTCTACCAGCACCGTTACAATCACCTGGTCGTCGTGGTTGGCGGTATTAAAGGGGCCGTAGGCGGTAAACCAGCAGTGCCAGCGGTCGGCCAGGCCCACTTCGGCGGTACCTGTCTTGCCCGCCAGTTCCACCGTTCGTATATTGTCCGGATACCGGGCGGAACCCTGGGTGACCACGGTCCGCATATTGTTCCGCACCGTTTCAAAAACCCTGGGGCTGACCTCGTTCTGCATGTTGTGGATAATTTCCGGCAGTACGGTCTGTTCCACGGCCCCGGAAACGGGATCCCGTATTTCCTTAAGGACGTGGGGCTTGTAGCCGATGCCGTCGTTGATCACCGTGGCCACCAGATTGGTAATCTGCAGGGGAGTTACCAGGGTATAGCCCTGACCGATGGACATGTTCATCGTGTCTCCCGCAAGCCAGCGCTCGTGAAAAACCCGCTCCTTCCATTGGGGGGTAGGTATGGATCCGTCTATTTCACCGGGAAGGTCGATGCCGGTCATCTCTCCGTAGCCAAAGGCTTTGGCATAACGGACGATACGGTCAACTCCCACGTTGTCCCGGCCCGCAACCCAGAAATAGATGTCACAGGAAACCGCGAGGGCCTGCTGAAGGTTAACCCAGCCGTGCCCTCCCCGGGCCCAGCAGCGCCAGAGCCGGCTTCCGTAGTCCATGCCCCCGGTACAGTTGATCCTCAGTTCCGGGTTGATAAGATTTTCCGCCAGGAGGGCGGTGGTCATGAGTATTTTAAAGGTCGACGCCGGAGGATAACTGGACTGGATTGCCCGGTTTAAAAAGGGTTTGTTGGGATCCCTGCTCAACGCGGAATATTCCTGCGACATGGTGGGCCGGTTAAACAGATCCGGGTCGTACCAGGGATAGGAAACCATGGCAAGGATTTCCCCGTTCGGTTTCATCACTACCACCGCCCCCATCCGGCTGCCCAGGGCCTGCTCCGCCAGCAGCTGGATGGATTTATCCACGGTCAAAACCAGGTTTTTCCCCATCGCCGGAGACTCCCGCACGATATTCCGGCTCCGGGAGATAAGCTGGCCCCGGACGTCCACGGTTCGTGTTTCCTGTCCGTTCCTGCCCCGTAAAATATCGTCGTACTGCCGCTCGATACCAAGTTTTCCTATCACGTCCCCCTGCTGGTAACCCTGGTTATAAAGCTGGGTCAGTTCGTCCCGGGTGATATTGCCCACATAACCGACGATATGGGAAAGGCTCCCGATTTCACCGTAATTCCGTATGGGTTTGGACTGCCAGCTTAAGCCCGGCAGGGAATCCAGGTTTTCCGCCAGTACCGCGATGGTTTCAAAGGACACGTTGGCGGCAATATCCAGGGGCTGATACAGCCGGTAATACTGGGAGGGAATTTTTTCATCGATTGCCGTTCTGGGGACCTGCAGGAACTGGGCCACCCTGGTAATAAGATCGGGCATTTGCCCCTCGGGAACCTCCGCGGGGGTTACGGTTACCGCGAAAGTGTCGTTGTTCATCACCACCGGATCGGTAAAATTTCTGTCAAAGATTTCACCCCTCTGGGCGGGAAGCACCGTGGTCCTTTTTGCTATATCCAGGGAACGCTGCCGGTACTGTTCGCCGCTGACGATCTGCATATTAAAGAGCCGCAGGGCATATAGCAGAAATACGGCGATAAAGAGGATCTGTAGAAACCGCATCCTTCCCGGGGGCCGTTCACCGGTATTTTCTACCGGAGCATTGCCGAATAACGAAGACATTATTTTGTACCCTCCCGCATCAAAAGCGGCCCGAACAGTTTAAGCAGGCCGAAAAGGAACGGGGCGGTCAGGGTATTGAGCAGCAGCTCCACCCAGAAAACCGGGGTAGAGAGGGACGGATACGATGGGACCGCTCCGGCAAAAAGCAGGTGCAGGACAAAGAGCATCAGCGCTTTCAGTACCGTGGCGGAAGCGCAGAGTATCATGGGGAGCACCACTTTATCAAGAAAAAAAGTTCCCCGCAGAAGCCCCGTCAGGGCGCCGACAACGGTCCTGATAAAGGTGTATAATCCCATGGGGGCCGCGGACAGGAAATCATAAAAGAGACCCGAGAAAAAACCCGTCAGCTGGCCGTTCATGGTTCCGTTAACATAGGCGCTGAACACCAGCACCCCCAGGGACAGATCCGGCACCGCGCCGTAAATCTTAATCCGGTAGAGCAGTACCGACTGCAGCAGCGCCGCGATGGTGGCAAAGAGGGTGGCCCAGATAACGTGTTTGGCCATTCAGTTTCCTCCGCCTGCGCCGTTTTCCGGATTTTCCCCGTTTTCTGCCGGAGACCGGGAATCTATCACAAAAACATACTCCAGCCTGGAAAAATCAACGCTGCTTTCCAGCTCGATTTCGATGGAGGTATCGTTTTCCTGGTAAAGCACCCTGGTTACCCTGCCCAGTTTTATTCCCGGCGGGAATACCCGCCCCAAGCCGCTGGTAACTACCGGTTCGCCGATGGCGATGTCTTCCCTGGTTCGGCGCACGAAGCGCAGCAGCAAGGGGGCTTCGGGACTGCCCTGGCCTTCGACAATGCCTTCAATCCGGGAATCCTTAAGCCGGGAAGAAATATACGAGGTGGAATCATACAGGGGCATGACCAGGCTTTCAAACGGGGCGGTCTGGACCACCTTGCCCACCAGGACTTCTCCTGTCTCCCCGTCCAGTCCTTCCCCGCTCTGGTAGGCGATGACCGGCATATTGTTCTCTATCCCGTCATTTTTTCCCTGGTTGATCACAAAGGCGGAAAACAGGTTATCCGGATCGCTTCCGATAATTTCCGCGGCAATATAACGGTACGAAAGGGTCCGGGAAAAGCCAAGCTGTTCCCGGAGGCGGGTATTTTCCTGCCGGATATCGGCGGCGTTTCTTTCCAGCTGTTCATAGCGGCTTATGCGATCCGTCAGGGAATCGTAGGCCTGTTTCAGGGTTGCCAGTTCCCGGACGGAAAAAACCGTTCTGGAAATAAAGGAGCTAAGCCCGTGAATGCTTCCCCGCAGCCCGGAATACATGGTAAGCCCCATATCCTTAAAGTCCGCCACGGAACTGCGGGCGGAAAAAAGGAGGGTTGAAAACGAAATAAGGCTTAGGGCGATAAAAACATAGGCGTTGGTATTGATGCGCCTTCTTTTTTTGGAATCTTCCCCGGTCATATCCGCGTATCCGGCGGCTAGCCGTTAAGGCTGTCGTAAATGCTTCGGGTATTATCGATACCCCTGGCATATTCAAAATACTTGCCTGCCCCCAGGGCAACGCAGTCCAGGGGCTGTTCGGCAAGGATTACCGGCACCCCCGTTTCCTTGGAGATAAGCTTGGGCAGGCCCTTGAGCAGGGAACCGCCGCCGGTCATGACAATACCCCGTTCGACAATATCCGCGGCCAGTTCCGGCGGGGTCTGCCCCAGGGTCGCTTTTATTTCGTCGATGATCTGCGTTATCGGGTCCTTTAAGGCTTCCCGGACTTCTACCGAATCTATTTCCAGCCGCCTGGGAAGGCCCGTGATGGCGTCGGTTCCCTTGATTTCCACCTTTTCGATGGTTTTATCCGGGGAAGCGTTGCCTATCTCTATTTTAAGCCGCTCGGCGGTCTGCTCCCCGATAATCAGGTTGTGGACGCTCCGGACATGCTTAATAATCGCCTCGTCAAATTCATCGCCCCCCAGGCGTATGGCGTTGGTCACCACCCTGCCTCCCAGGGAAATAACGGAAATCTCCGTAGTTCCCCCGCCGATGTCACAGACCATGTGGCCCGCGGGTTCAAAAATCGGTATATCGGCGCCGATGGCCGCGGCCAGGCTTTCTTCGATCACCGTGACGTCCCTGGCGCCGGCCTTGTAGGCGCTTTCTTCCACCGCCCGCTTTTCAACTTCGGTAATGCAGGAAGGAATTCCGATAACCATCCGGGGTTTGATAAAACGGTACCGGGGCAGGATCTTGGTAATAAAATAGCGGATCATCTTTTCCGTGGATTCCAGGTCCGCGATAACCCCGTCCCGCATGGGCCGGATGGCGATGATATTTCCCGGCGTTTTATAGAGCATCCGTTTGGCGTCTTCGCCCACGGCCATAACTTTTTTAGTCCCCCGTTCCACCGCCACTACCGAAGGCTCATTGATAACAATGCCCTTGCCCCGGATATAAATAAGGGTATTACAGGTCCCCAAATCAATCCCTATATCAGATGATTTTAATCCAAACATAAATCCTCCAAACGCCTATATAGTATTAAGCCGGGACAGGACCGGCGCGTAGTTCGGATCGGCCCTGTAGGCCCTGCGCCACGCGGCCCGCGCCCTGATGGTATCCCCCCGGGACGCGTAGATCTCCCCGATTTCAAAGGAAGCTTCCGCATTCTCACCCCCGGTTTCCAGGACCGATTCAAGGGCCGCCAGGGCGCCGTCCGAATCCCCGGAATTGAACAGCACCTTACCCAGCAAAATGGTCGATTTAACAACGATGTCCGTGTCCCTGGACTGTTCCGCGCAGCGTTTTAAATAGGCCCTGGCCGCGTCCCAGTCTTCAAGCCCCATGTAGGACTGGGCTATGTACAAAAGGAGCAGATCCGAATCGGCTCCCTCGTCCCGGGGATTCAGGGAACCGGTTAAGGCCTCTATGCTTTTCCGGTAATCCTTAAGCGCCGAGTAGGCCAGCCCCAGATATTCCCCCAAATCCCCCGCGTCGTACCGGGCGGCTTTTGCCTCTTCCAGGTATCTCACCGCCAGATCCGCGTATTCGGGCCCCTTAAGATAGTAGGCCTTACCCAGAACATACCGGATCCGGCCGTCCTTATCAGCGTTTTTTTCCAGCAAAACCTTCCGCAGGGACCAGATACATTCGTCAACATAAACCAGCGATCCCGCCCCGCTGATCTGGGTCAAGGCCAGCTGGTAGGAGCTAAAACCGTTCATTGTCAGGAAAAAAGGATCCAGGGGATTTTTTGCCAACCCTTCCCGGCTTTTTTCATAAGCCTCGCCGTAGGATCCGGCCGTCCAGAATTCCAGCAGGTTTTTTTTTGCCCCCGCTTCCCGGATCCGCGGCTGAACCAAAAAAAACGCCCCGGCCAGCGCCGCGAGGATCACAATTCCCTGAAAAACCTGCTTTTTAAGAACCTCCATGCTGATTTTGAACCGGTTTTGGGGTTTGATCATCCTGTTTGAGATTTAATACTGTTTATGATAAAAAGTCAATAAAGCCGCTCCGGCCCGTATACCCGCGCGGGCCGATGTTCCGCGGGAGCGTGTTACAGGGTAAAAAAAGCGATGAACCATAAGCCGGATTCTGTTTTTAGCATGCCCCAGGGCCATGCTATAACCGCCATCTGTCTGGGACGGCCGTTGCCGGCCGTCTCCGTGCAGTCTACCCGTGCTTGACCGGCGGGCCGCCGGCTTACCTTGGGTGATTTCACCTTTTGGCATAAAAGCTTGTACCGTCAGGTACAAGCCGCGCACTTGCTTGACTTTGCTCCCGGCGAGGCTTGCCATAATCCGGCGCGACCGGATTATGGCAAGCGTTTGCTGCGCAAACCCTGCCCTGCCAGCCGAACCGAATTGTTTGCCGCCGGCGTTGCCGCCGGCGCGGTGGGCTCTTACCCCGCCATTTCACCCTGACTTTCCGCCTTCGGGTTCAAGTTTTGCCTTTAGGCACAACATTTTGCCTTCAGGTACAAACTTTCTACCTTCAGGTATAAAGCGGTATCCTTTCTGTTGCGCTTTCTGTCGGAAAGCTTTTTGTCCCCGTTACCGGGGGCTTGTTGCGCTTTCCGCCCGGGAATTACCCGGCGCCGTGCCCTGCGGAGTCCGGACTTTCCTCGAATTTTTAAGGATGAGCATCGCGAATCCTTAAAAACCGCGGCGGCATGGTTCATCGCTTGTAAAACAAAAAATTCGGAGGTTTTTTAAAACCGTCGGGTTTTGACACCCTCTTACTGATTCCTTTTACTCCTCGTATTCCATTCCCGGAGTTTCCTCGTCCTCCTCGTCTTCATCATATTCATCTTCTTCCATGTCATCAAGGTCCGCCAGGCTTCCGGTGTCTTCAGTGTCAAAGAAGTCTTCCCCGTCCTCGCCGGTCTCTTCATGGAACAGGATCCGGGAACAGTAGGGACAAAAAACGATTTCCTCTCCCTGATGGACAAGATTGGCAAACTGGACGGGAAGGACCATGTGACAGCCCATACATACCCCGCCCTTGATGGCGACAATACCCCGGCCCATTTTGTTCCTGATAATCCGCTCGAATTTAAAAAGCACCTCCGGGTCGAGGCCGGGGATCAGGTTCTGTTCTTCTTCTTCCAGCCTGGCGATCTGGGCCTTTTTTTCCGCAACTTCCATTTCGATGCCCTGCCGCCGCTCCGCCATCTCCTGTTCCTGTTGATCAATAAGGGCGGTCGTCTGCTTGATCTGTTCATCCAGATCCGCCAGCATCCGTTCTTCCCGCTGAAGCTCCTTCCGGTACTGCTGTTCCCTGTCCGCCGCGTCCCGGATTTCCTTATCCAGAGCCTCGTATTCCCGCTGGGTATTGACGGCGTCCATGTTTTTTTCCGATTTTTCCCTCATGGATACCGCTTCTTCCAGCAGTTCCCGGTATTCTACTTCGGAGCTGCGGAATTTTTCATATTCCAGGCTTTTTTCAATAAAGGTTTTTTTAAGCCTGGCAAGAAGCTCTTCCTGGGTTACCAGGATTTTGGGAATCTCTTCCACTTCATGTTCAAGTTTTATTTTTTCCGACAGGATATCCTGAAGTGTTCTAAGCTTGTCAAATACCTCTTCCATTACCATAGCTTACCTCTTTACGTTAATGTGGAACAACAACTTTTAGTGATCCAGATAATCTTTGAGCCTGCGGCTCCTGATGGGATGCCGCAGGCGGCGCAGGGCTTTTGCCTCGATTTGCCGTATCCGTTCCCGGGTGACATTAAAATAAAGGCCCACCTCTTCCAGGGTCAGGGAATAACCGTCGTCCAGGCCGAAACGCATCTTGAGCACTTCCTGTTCCCGGGCCGGCAGGGTGGAAAGGACCCCGGACAGCTGTTCCTGGAGCAGGGTAAAGGCTGTCTGATTGGCGGGATTTTCCACATCCTTGTCTTCGATAAAGTCCCCCAGAAGGGAATCTTCTTCCTCCCCAATGGGGGTTTCCAGGCTTATCGGTTCCCGGGCGACGTTTTTGACGGATTTAACCCGCAGCGTGGTCCAGCCCAGGCGTTCGGCGATTTCTTCGTCCGTGGGTTCCCGTCCCAGAACCTGCATCAGCTGGCGGGATTCCCGGACCACCTTGTTGATCTGCTCGATCATGTGGACCGGTACCCGGATGGTCCGGGCCTGGTCGGAAATGGACCGGGTAATGGCCTGCCTGATCCACCAGGTAGCGTAGGTGGAAAATTTATACCCCTTGCGGTATTCAAATTTTTCCACCGCCTTGATAAGGCCGATGTTTCCCTCCTGGACCAGGTCGAAAAAATGGAGCCCCCGGTTGGTGTACTTTTTGGCAATGGAAACCACCAGCCGTAAGTTGGCCTTGATAAGTTTGTCTTTGGCGTTCTTCATCATCACCCGGCCCCGGTTAATTTCCCTGGCCATCTGGTTGATGTTGTCGATGGATTCTTCAAATTCCGCTTCCATCTGGCGGAGTTTCTTTTCCGTTACCTGGATATGGCGGATCAGTTCTTTTATTTCGTCGGAGGAAAGGCCCAGCTCCTCTTCCAGTACTTCCCGTTCCTCTTTGACGGTGAGGCCCCGGCCCAGGGTCCGCAGTTCCCGCAGGGATCCCACCCGCAGCCGTTTTTCTATGCGTTCCTGTTCTTTTTTGTAGCGCTTTATCTTTTTGGCGGCCTGAACGAATTTTTCGGAAAAGCCGCTGATTTCTTCCGGGTGGATTTCGCTGTTTTCCACCACCCCCAGGATCTTTTTGCGGAGCCCGGTCAGCTCCCTGTCTTCATAAATATCGGAACCCCGGGAAATCAGCCGGCGCTTAACCTCGATATAGTTCCGAAGATCCGCCCCTACCAGGCGCAGGGTATCCTTGTAGAACTGGTTAAGCCGGCGGCGTTCGGTCATGTATTCGGTTATTTCTTTTTTGGAAAGGGACAGTTCCCGGGGGTCTTTTTTGGAAAAGGCCCGCTGGGCGATATGGTAAAATTCCGGGATGATCATTCCGGAATTTTTAATAACCCCTTTGATGATATTTTCCCCGTCTTCCATTTGTTTGGAGAGCTCTACTTCCTGGTCGGCGGTTAAAAGGCGCTCCTTGCCGATTTCCCTCAGATACAGCCGGATCGGATCGTCCGCGGAGGATTCCTTTTCGTTATAGACCAGCCGTTTTTTTTCGTTCTCGGCGCTTTTGCGGCCATCCTTCCCCTCGTCTTCCGGGCTTTCCTCTTCAATAAGCTGGACATGGTTCGCTTCCAGTAAAACCAGGACCTGTTCGATTTTATCGGTATTGGCGATATAGTCGGGAAGAAAATCCTGTAATTCGTCGTAGGAAAGGATCTTCTTTTCCCGGGCGTATTCGACAAGCTTCAGCACCGTAGGGTCCGCGGAGACATCGGGGGAATTCCCATCCGCTCCGGGCTGGAACTGGCGGAGGCTTTCCGGTTTTTGGGCTTTCTGCTTTGACAGAACCCTGGATCCCTTTGATTTATGAATGGTAGATGCGGTTTTTTCGCTCATTCCCTGGTTTCCTCATGAATTCTGCCGGGAGCCGCCGGACACTACAAGGGCCGGCTCTTCCT
Source organism: Spirochaetaceae bacterium (assembly GCA_031265015.1). GTDB lineage: Bacteria > Spirochaetota > Spirochaetia > Treponematales > Breznakiellaceae > JAISBN01. The sequence continues at coordinate 39,206 of JAISDG010000140.1, forward strand.
TTAATTTGGTTAGTTCGGTATCAATATGGATTTTTTCAGCAAGTAAATCACCCTGCATGACCGCTTCGAGGGAAGGATTTCGCAATTCCCGGATAATTGATCTCCGTTTTCGTTCAAGAACCTTGCTCCTTACCCTTCTCATGCCGTCGGCGAGCAGTTTTTCGGGATGGGCGAAAGCCCCCAAAGCTCCCTGGCGCATGATAAAATTCCGCATATCCCCGCCGGGAACCGCTTCAAGGAGTTCCCCCGCCGTACCGGCCTGAACTTCCCCGCCGCTTCGCCGGTACCATTCTTCCAAAAAAATGTACAGTTCCCGGGCATGCCGGTCCTCCAGGTCTTCCAGCGCCAGGCCTGAACGGAGCGTTTTAAAGAAACCCGGATTCACAAAGACCGCCGCCAGCAGATAGATTTCATCCGCCGGACGGAAGGGCGGTTTTGTTCCCGCAGCCGGCCCCGCCTGTTTCGGAACCCCGGAAGGGGCCCGGCTCAAAGCCCTGTAATCGTCCAAAACCGCCCCGCGCTCTACCCCAAACGCGTCCGCGATAATCCCTATGGAAACATCCCGGGTTACTTCCGAATCCAGGGCATCCAGGTAGGGAAACAGAAAAGCCACCGCCTGTGACTTTTCTTCTTTAAGAGCCATGCCCCGGGATATAACATAAGTAAGATCAAGTATACAACAGCGGGCGCTTTTTTTCAATGTTTCCGCGCCGAATTTGTGCAAAATTTCCGCCGGATCCTTGGGGATCCCGGCTTCACCCTTAAAAAAGTCCCGAAAACTAACCACCGTACAGTCCAGACCGCTTTTCCTGCAGGAAAGAATCGCTTTTATGGCCGCATTCTGCCCCGCTTCGTCGCTGTCCAGCATCACGTTGACCTTTTCGGCCCAGCGGCGGAGCAGTTTTGCCTGATCTTCGGTAAAGGCCGTACCCAGGGGCGCCACCGCGTTGGTCACTCCGGCCTGGTGAAGGGCAATAACGTCCATGTATCCTTCCGCCAGGTACACTTCCCTGGTGTTACGGATTTCCGGCAGGGCCATGTCCAGGGCAAAGAGGGTCCGGCCCTTTTTAAACAGATCCGAATCCTGGGAATTGATGTATTTGGGACCCTCCCCTTCCAGGATTCTTCCGCCGAAGGCAATAATCTGTCCGCCCTTATCGGCGATAGGAAACATCAAACGGTTGGAAAAAAACGCCGCCCCCGGATAACGGGGGGAAAAAAGGCCGGAGGAGGCAAGAAATTCGCCGGAAAAACCTCCCTTGCCGCTTAAAAATCCGAACAGCCAGTACCTGTCCGC
>JAISDG010000206.1 GCA_031265015.1 Spirochaetaceae bacterium
CTTTTGATTATTGGCTTGTTCAAAAAGCGGTATCGGCAGGCGCGGAATTAAAAGACGAAACAACCGTTGTGCATTACGAAGAACAAGACAATTTTGTTGATATAAAACTAAAAAACAAAGACGGGAGCGCATATTTTGAAAGGGCAAACATAGTTATAGACTGCAGCGGTGCCGTATGTTCAATTAAACGTAAGGTGTTTCATGTTCCACGGAATTATATGTATACTTATCAGACTTTCAATAAGGGCTCCATTGATTTAGACTATCATTATTTTTATGCGTATCTACAGCCGCAATTTTCCGAATATGACGCATGGTTTAATGTCAAAGACGATTACCTTATTTTTGGCATATCGGTCAAAGACACGACAAAAACCGAACTATACTATTCAAAATTTATTGAATACATGACACGGAAACACAATGCCCACATTGCCGCGCGGGAACAAGCGGAAAAATGGATAATGCCTCATATATCACTCGGTTGTCAAATCCATTATGGTATAGGCCGAATTTTATTCGCCGGTGAAGCCGCCGGTTTTCTCAACCCGATGGGAGAAGGAATATCATCAGCATTGGAAAGCGGGTTTGCCGCCGCTCAGGCTATCCGGCAGGTAGATCTGTATAGTCAATTTGATGTTCAGACGGTCATTGCCGCCTATATGAAAAACGCCGCGGCATTAAAAACCTACATGGAACGGCAATGGCGCTTTGTCGCGGGCCTATCAACAAAATTTTCATATATGAAATAAGTTAAAATAAAAAGGCACACCAAGGACCAAATCCCCGGCTTCATTTTACCGGCGCGGGGCGGCAATTCCACCGGTCAAAGGGCCGCGCCCTCTGTCGTTCCGGCGTATCAACGGCGCGGATGCCGCCGGTAGGGGCCGCGTTGATTCGGCCTGATTACGGCAAGGAGTACACCGGACCCTTACATCGGAATTGCCGATCCCGCATCACCCCCTCCAAACGGACAGCCCGGCATGGTATAGTATGTTCGCTCAACAATTCGGGTTTGAAAGCCAAACTTCGTTTGGCAGCCAACCTTACAGGAGGCGGACCGGATGATATACAAGCCCTTTAAGGACCTGCGGGTTTCCTGGCTGGGAATGGGCAATATGCGGCTTCCCACCGTGGCGGAGAAGGGTCCCATTGATGAACCGGCGGCCCGGGCTTTGATCGATTACGCCTATGGGCAGGGGGTCAATTACTTTGACACCGCCTTCCGGTACCACCAGGGGGAGTCGGAACTGGTGGTAGGGCGGGCCCTTAAGGCTTACCCCCGGGAGAGTTTTTACCTTGCCACCAAGATGCCCGGACATCAGATGGAGTACCGGAACGGGAAGCTGGAAATGACCGGCTACCTTACGGGTTTTGCTATTTCCTCTATCCAGGAGGTCTTTGAGCGGCAGTTGGAGAAGTGCCAGGTAGAGTACTTTGATTTTTACCTGCTCCATAACATGAGCGAGTCCTCCTACAGCCTCTACACCAACGAAGAACTGGGGGTGGTGGACTACCTGGTGAAGCAAAAAAAGGCCGGCCGTATCCGCCATCTCGGCTTCTCCAGCCATGGCCGGGCGGAGACCATCGAACAGTTTCTGGACTGGGCCGATGCCCGCTTCCCCCCACAGACCTTTGAGGTCGCCCAGATTCAGCTTAACTACCTGGACTGGACCCTGCAAAACGCGGGGAAAAAATATGAGGTCCTGGGCAAACGGGGCATCCCGGTCATCGTCATGGAGGGGATTCGGGGCGGAAAGCTCGCGAAGCTGGGTGATTCCAGCGCCGCCATCCTTACCGCGGCCCGGCCGGAGCGATCCGTCGCCTCCTGGGCCTTCCGGTTCCTCCAGGGTCTTCCCCAGGTGCTGACGGTGCTTTCCGGCATGACGACCATGGAGCAGCTCCGGGAAAACCTGGAACTCTTTTCCCGGCACGATCCCTTAAACGATGAGGAACAGCGGCAGCTCCGCCGGGCCGTCGACGCCATGGCAAGCCTGGTTCCCTGTACCGGCTGCCGCTACTGCACGGAAGGCTGCCCCCAGAGCCTGGACATCCCCCGGCTTATCTCCATGTACAACGAGCAGGGCTTTGCCAAGAACTTTAATCCCGGCGGCCTTACGCCGGGGGAACAGCCCGCCGCCTGCCTCAACTGCGGCGCCTGTTCCGGAATCTGCCCCCAGGGCATTGACGTTCCGGGGGTATTGAAACAATTTGCCGCCGCCCTGGCCGCGATCCCGGCCGCGTAAACCAAGCCGTAAAGAAAAGAGGGGAAAACCGATGCGTATATCCATAGCCCAGATCAATTCAACCATTGGGGATTTCACGAAAAATCAGGAAAAGATACGGGCCTTTAGCCAAAAGGCGGCGGATCAGGGGGCGGATCTGGCGCTTTTTCCCGAACTGGCGGTCTGCGGATACCCCCCCATGGACCTTTTGGACCAGGACCGTTTTGTGGAACTCAATATCAGGACGGTCCACAGCTTGCAGCGGGGGCTGCCCCGGGACCTGGCCGTGGGGCTGGGCTTTGTGAATCGCAGCCCCTATTCCCGGGGCAAGTCCCTGGTGAACGAATACGCGGTCCTGTTGAACGGCCAGATTGTCTTTGAGCAGATCAAGACCCTGCTCCCCACCTACGACGTTTTTGACGAGGCCCGGAATTTTGAACCCGGCCGGACCTGGTCCGCCTTCGAGTACCGGGGGGAACGGATAGGCTTTGCCGTCTGCGAGGACGTCTGGCGGGAGACCGACATTCCCGGCACCAGCTACGAACGGGACCCGGTGCGGGAACTCCTCAAGACCGGTATCTCCATCCTCTGCGTCCCCTCCGCGTCCCCCTACGTGGCGGGAAAGCTCAAGGTCCGGCGGGCCCTGGCGGAACGGATCGCCGCCCGGGGGAACCTTTCCCTGGTCTACGTCAACGCCGTGGGGGCCAACGACCAGATCCTCTTTGACGGCCGTTCCTTTGTGGTA
>JAISDG010000207.1 GCA_031265015.1 Spirochaetaceae bacterium
TAATGGTGGAGAGGTTATACCCGTTCCCATTCCGAACACGGAAGTCAAGCTCTCTAACGCCGATGGTACTGCCCGTCAGGGCGGGAGAGTAGGAAACCGCCAGGCTTTTTTCTTTTCCCCTACCCTTCGCTGTAATATATGTCAACTTATATGTGTTTTCTGCGGGTTTAGGGTAAGATTTTTACATGAGGAATCGCGTCCCCGCCGGGGCGCCAAAGGCGGTCCGGCGGGGACAAGGGACGAAACCTAAACTGTCAGGCAGCCAGTTTATGGCTGGGGACCTTGTGTATCTGTACCTGCCGTTCCTGGAGAAAGATTTCTTTTTCGGACAGTATCCTGTCGTCGGTAAACACCGCGGAAACCTGTTCGGTCCTGACCAGCCCTTCCGTACCCCTGTGAAGGAATTTGTCCGAATCGGTAAGGACGTATACTTCCCGGGCCTGCCGCGCCATGTCCCGGGCGGTCTGGGTACGCAGATGATCCCGGCCGGTAAAACCGTATTTTTCGGTAAAACCGTCGGTCCCCACAAAAAACTTGTCGGACATGAATACCTTTGCCCATCTGCTGGTCATGGATCCTACCATTACCTGGGAACTGTTCTGGTATTCCCCCCCCAGCAGTATCACATTGGCATAGGGCGCATGACGTATGTGTCCGGCAATAAAGGCTGAGTTGGTGATAATCGTTACCTGCTTGTTATTGGCCAATTCTTCCGCCAGAAGAGCGCAGCAGGAACCCGACTCAATCAGCACCGTCTCCCCTTCTTCCACCGTTTCCGCGGCGTTTCTGGCGATTCTCCGCTTAATGTCGTAGTTAATGGCCATCCGCCGGCCCACATCTTCTACCGGGCCAAACAGGGCATACCCATGTTCCCGCCGGATAAAGCCCATTTCATCCAGATAATCCAGATCTTTACGAATGGTAACCTGGGAAACCCCCAGAACCTCTGCCAGAGTGCTTACCTCTACCCGCTGGCTTACCGCCAGGATTTCCAAGATTTTGTCCTGTCTGTCTGTCATCATGTGCTCCTTATTTTGTTTTATTTTTTTTGCTGTGAAAGCTCTTGTCTATAACATACTAAAGAAATCCCGAAAGTCAAGGGAATTCTTTCATTCGAAAGAAAAAAAATTACGTTTGCAAATTACGGATGGTTTTTATGGACCTTGACAGGATGATTTTTCTATCGTACAAATGAATCACCATGAAAAAAATACTTGTCATCGTGCTTTTTTTAAGCGCCGGGGGGATGCTTTTTGGTCAACTGGGACTGAGCCTGGACCTGGGGTTTCAGTATGGTATGGCCCGGGTTGCCGATAACGGAGAAACCCTTAGAAAGATTGTTGAACCCGGGGTGCTGTTAACCGTCCGCTTTGTGCCCAATACCATCGGCGCCTTTGCCCGTGTCGGCCTGCTCTTCCCCAGCAAAGTCGATGAAGGGGACTTAACCTTAAGTTACAGCCAGTTCAAGTATATCCTGTTTATCAACGGCGGCCTGGGGGTTAGTTTTAAGGTTCCCCTGAATGAACGTTTTTCCTTTATCTTTGACGCGGGGGCCAGCATCAACGATCTGCTCTATGGCGGCTCCTATACGGAAGATATTGACGGTTCCTGGGAAATCAAATTGGACAATATAGGGCAGACTTACACGGGCGGCCATGTATTTGAAAACGTTAAAATGTCGGAAGTTTATAACGATGTGGCAGTCGGGCTTTTGGGAAACGCCGCCATGCGTTTTAACTTTACCCCGAATATCCACCTGGAACTGGGAGCGGCGGCAAGCTTTGATTTTTTGCGGTTCAAAAGCTATAAGTTTTCCGCGGATTTATCCAACGATTGGACCAACGCCAAGAACACTTTTCCCGCGGATAAGCTGGATGAAAGTTCCAAAAAACTGATCCTTGAAAAGGACATGGATTTTTCCATCTTTAAGCAGTTTACCATTATTCCCAGCATCAGCATCGGCTTTACGTTCTAGATAGCACCTGGCCGGAGCTTTCCGGCGCAGCCATGGGAAATTTCTCTTCCGTTCCGTAATCCGGCATACGCTTTCCTGTAAAAGCGTATGGCCTTCCGGTTGTTTTTGTGGTAGAGTAGGCCATGGCCCACTGTATTGTTGCCGAAGCGGATGCGGTTCTGGACAGGGAATTCCCCGTCCTGGACAAGGGATTCATCCGGCTGGTGGATTACCTTGGGGGCGATGAGCGGGTGGTCCAGTCCGCTAGGGTTTCTTATGGAACGGGAACCAAAACCTGGCGGGAAGACTCCGGCCTTATCGACTACCTGATGCGGAACCGGCATACCAGTCCCTTTGAGCAGGTGGTGTTTACCTTCCATGTAAAGCTGCCCATCTTTGTAGCCCGCCAGTGGGTGCGGCACCGGACCGCCCGTCTTAACGAAATCTCCGGCCGCTATTCGGTAATGAAGGATGATTTTTACATTCCCGCCCCGGAGGATCTGGCCCTTCAAAGCGGCGATAACAAACAGGGCCGTTCCGTCGACGCCCTGGAAAGCGCATCGGCGGAAAAAATCCGTTCCGGCCTGGAGGCGGCCCAAAAACGGGCCTATGGCGAATACTCGGATCTGGTGGAGGGAGGCCTTGCCCGGGAACTGGCCCGGATCAACCTGCCCCTGTCGCTGTATACCGAATGGTACTGGCAGATTGACCTTCATAACCTCTTTCACTTCCTGGACTTGCGGCTTGATACCCATGCCCAGAAAGAGATCCGGCTCTACGCGCAGGTTTTATTCGATATAGCAAAAAAAGTTGCCCCCCGGTGCTGCGCTTCCTTTGAAGAGCATGTTTTGGGGGCGGTGAATTTTTCCCGGTCCGAGTTTGCCGAGTTACAGCGCAGGCTGGGTATGACGGAAACTCCGGCACAGAAGCCGGTCACAGAGGGCAGGGCGCAGGGCAACGCGCCCGAGCCCTTAAGCATAAAACGCTTTGAGGAAAAACTAGCAAGCGGGAAACAGAAATAAGGAGCGTAAAAATGAGTAAACCCATCATCGTGGTGCTGGCGGCGGGAATGGGAAGCCGTTACGGCGGCCTTAAACAGATGGACAAAATCGGCGCAGGCGGTGAAGTACTTTTGGATTATTCGGTATACGATGCCAGGCGGGCGGGCTTCGGCAAGGCGGTGTTTATTATCCGCCGCGATATTGAACAGGACTTCCGTAACATTGTCCTTTCCCGCATAGGCGGGAGCTTTCCCTGTGAGCTGGCTTTCCAGGAAATGGACAGCCTGATTCCGCCGGACATTGCGGCGGCGGCAAAAAAAATAAACCGGACCAAACCCTGGGGAACCGCCCACGCCCTGCTCTGCGCCCGGGACAAGATCGACGCGCCGTTTACGATCATCAATGCCGATGACTTTTACGGCCGGGAGGCCTTTGACGCGATGGGCAGATACCTGGCGGCGGATACCGTTTCCGAAGGGGCCATTGTTCCCTACAAGCTGGAAAAAACCTTAAGCCCTCAGGGTACGGTAACCAGGGGTATCTGTGAAGTGCGGGACGGCTATCTGGTATCGGTGGACGAGCTTACCGCCATAGCCCGGGAAGGGGACGGCAAAATCTACAATACCGACGACGGTTCTAAACGCCGGCTGCCGGACGATACGCCGGTATCGATGAATTTTTGGGGTTTCCCTCCCACAATCTTCACGGACCTTCAGCGTTACTTTGACGGCTTTCTTGCCGGGAGCGGAGCGGTCCAGCCCAAAGCGGAATGCTACCTCCCCATGGCCGCGGATTGGTTCATCAAAAATAAGCTGCTTAAAATCCGGGTCCTGGAAGCGGACGCTCCCTGGTTTGGGGTTACCTACCAGGAAGACCGGGAAACGGCAATTAAACGGATCGCGGATTTTACCGCCGGCGGGCTATACCCGCCGAAGGGGCTCTGGAAATAGGTTTTCACCTGGTGGAACTGCGGAATATCCGGCCCGTGTCGGGGGCCGACCCGGATCCCCGCAGCGACTACGGGGTGCGGATCTACTACGGCCTTTCGGGCCCGGCGAGCGCGCTCTTCCGGTTCCGGGTTCTTGAACCGCCGAAGAGCGGCAACGACCTGCCCTATTCGATCTTTACCCGGCGGAAGCGGGAACGCTTCGACTTTGACGGCGAGAGTGGGAACACGGTGTACTTCTGCCTGCGCTACGAAAACAGCAAGGGCGGCAAGGAAGGCCAGGGTCCCTTCGGTCCGATCCTGTCGGCTGTCATACCGTAGGGGAAGAAGAAGGAGGGGCGCCGATGGAGCAATAACAAACGGAACGGATATGGGGTACGCCCATGATGAGCGTACAGAGTGTATATGTTAACGGTGCATATAAGACATTATGCGAAATGCGCCCTAATACATATAATCATCGGCTTTTGCCTTTGAAATAAACGGAAGGAGTTTTTGAAATGAAAAACAAACAGGTTTTTGTGGGATTGGTATTGCTAGTGGGTATCATGATGTTTGGATGCGCGACAGTTGCTTCATTCAACGCCGGCATGAAGGGCGTTGAAACAGAAACATCTAAAATGCTGCTCGGCGCCGCCAATGAAGTGTTGCTTTCAAGGGAATCCGGATGGGCTTATGATGTATTCAAGATTGCCTATGAAAGTAAGGTAAAAGGTTTACGGGTTTCAATGATTGGTATGTCATATACGACTTTATCTCTCGAATACCAGGGCCGACAATATACGTTGACTCTTAGGTACAGGCAAGAAGGTACAATTTTGACAGCCGCTCAGAGTTGTGTTGATGTTACTAAAGAATAAAAAACTTTAGTACAGACGCGGGCGTACTGCGCATAACAGGTCGGTTTACGCCGCCTTACGGCGGCTCGGCCTCCGCAACGGCTAGGTCATTGTGCTACGCGCGACAACTTCGTTGGCAAACATTTCTACGCATTACTACGGATACAATTGGGCGGCACGAAATCCCACGGATTTCTTTATAGTGCCGCCCAATTGTCAATTACAGCCGAAACGTTATCCGGGCCGCAAAAGCATTGTAAACAACGGAACGCTTCCTGGCATTTGGGCAGACGCCCTTACAGCTATATCACGGTTGAAGGGATAAACGGGTAATCCGTCCCGGTCCGCAACCTGCGAACCCGCTTCGCGGAGTGGGCCCGCCATCGCCGCCGACTGACCGCTTGCCAAAGCCGGTAAAAGCAAAGTATACTTCCCACACAGGGAAATAATGGAGCCTGTTTCAAATTCCGCTGTCTTTGCAGGGCTCAATATAACAGGAGAGTAGGCTGATGAAAAAACCGGCGCTGGTGATTCTTTTTTTGATAACCGCAGTTTTTGTTTTCTGTGAAGATACCCTTGACCAGGCTCTTAAAAACGCGCAAAAGGCGATTGAACAGGTTTTACCGGCCGGTACTCAGATAGTGGTGATTGACTTTCAAGACGCCACCGGAACCCGGGGCGCGGCGCCTAATATCGGTATGGCGGACTATGTAACGGAAAAACTAGAAATGGGATTTACCGGCGGCGGAAAGCTTACGGTCATTGCCCGTTCAAGACTGCAGACACTGCAGAGGGAACGGGAGTATCAAAATATGGGGTATGTCAGCGACGAGCAGGCGGCGAGATTGGGAAGGGAACTGGGAGCCGAGGCGGTTATTACGGGCCGTCTGGGAAAAATCACCACCGACTACCGGCTTACCATTACCGCCCTTAGGGTGGAGACATCCCAGATGGTGGGGGTTTATGAAACAACAGTAAAATCCGACCGTACCCTGAAAGGACTGTTGGGAATAACCGCGCTGGAGGAACAGGAGCGGGCCGCCGCCCGGGAGCAAAAAAAACAGGAACAAGCCGCGGCCCGGGAGCTTAAGAAACAGGAACAGCATGAACTGGCTTTGACCCGGGAACAAAACGCCGCCCGGCGGGATATGAAAATCATCCTTGGCGTCAGAACGGCGCTGGACATTACCCTCAATAAACCTTCGGATGATTATTTCAGCGGCGCCGTTACGGAAGAGAAAGTGTCCTTTCTGAAAACCCCGGTGTTCTCGGGCTTTTTCGGCCTCAACAGTACCAGCAAGGCCATGGGGTTCAGGATTGAGGCGTCGTATTTCCTTAATAACGGCCTGAATCTGCAGTATAACGGGAACTCCCGGGAATATTTCTGGAATACCTTTGATGTGGCGGCGCTGTACAATTTTGGCTTTGCCGAATCCACGTACCTTTTGGGTATTTTTGCCGGTCCCTACGGATCGATGCCCGTGGGAAAAATGAAAAACGGGGGAAGTCAGGAGATCGATAAATCGATCCTTGGCATGATGAGTTCCTGGGGATTGCTTGGCGGTCTAAAGGCGGGCCTGAAGCTGGGACCGGGCTACCTGACGCTGGACGGCCGGTATTTCTACGATCTGAATGAAACAAAGGTGAACGGGGAAAAATTCGTCCGGAGATCGGGAATTCTGGCCGGCCTTGGATATGAGTTTTGGTTATAGATCGCGTATAAAGCCCTATTTAAAATGGGCGGGGGGTAAGCGGCAGTTATTGCCGGAAATCAAAAAACAGCTTCCCGGTGATGTACAGAGCTATACCTACTACGAGCCCTTTGTCGGAGCGGGGGCGCTTTTCTTTGACCTGCAGCCGGTGGAGGCGGTCATCAACGACCGCAACAGCCAGCTGATGGCAGCCTATGCCGCCATACGGGAAAATGTTGAAGCCCTTATCGCCCTGCTTAAAACGTACGAAAATACCAAGGAGCGGTACTATACGATCCGCGACAGGGACAGGGACGCGGACTTTAACCGTTTAACGGATACCGAAAAAGCCGCCCGGATAATTTTCCTGAACAAAACCTGTTATAACGGCCTCTACCGGGTGAATTCCCGGGGCTTCTTTAACGTTCCCTACGGAAGACATAAAAACCCCGCCATCTGTGAGGAAACGGTCCTGCGGCAGATCAGCGCTTACCTTAAGGCAAACCGGATAACCATCATGACCGGCGATTTTGAAGCGGCGGTTTCCCGGGCGGATAAGCGTTCCTTTGTGTATTTTGATCCCCCCTACGACAGCCGGGAACGGGGCTTTACCGGATATCACGCGGATGGCTTTGGCGAAGGGGATCAGAAGCGCCTGCGGGATGTTTTTGCGGAAATGACCCGCCGGGGGGCAAAGTGCCTGTTAAGCAGTTCGGATACGGAATTTATCCGGGATTTATACGGCAACGAACAATGGGACATCATTACCGTCAAGGCAAAACGGTCCATCAATTCCGATTCATCGGGCCGCGGCGCGGTTCATGAAGTATTGATAAAGAACTGGAAAAACCCCTAAAACAGCATCGCAATAACAGCCTCTTTGCGCCAGGATAAGATTTAACGTGAGGCAACGAGGCAACGCGTTTGCTGGACAAAGCAGGACAAATATCATACCATTACCTATATACTATGCCAGCAGATTTGGCGGATTACCGTTTTCTGGAACGGCCCCGGGTGGACCGGATCCTGGAAAAAGCCCTGCAAAGCTATGTGGTCACCGTGGTGGCGGGAGAGGGCAACGGCAAAACCCACGCGATAAACTCCTTCCTGAGGAAGAACAAGCGGAATGTCACCTGGATACAGCTGTCGGAACAGGACAACCTGGGCTGGCATTTGTGGGAAAACTATATCGGAGAGGTGGCCCGGGTCGGCCCGGAAACGGCGAAGCTCTTTTACGACGTCGGCTTTCCCGAATCGGATCAGCAGCTTGACCGGTATCTGAGCCTGCTTAAAGACAAGACCATGGGCCTGGCGGATCCCTATGTGACGGTCTTTGACGACTTTCACTTAATCACCAATCCCGAGGTCCTGCTGCATCTGGACCGGGCTCTGGCCGCTCTGGTTTCAAACAACCCCTTCGTCTTTATTTCCCGGACGGAACCGACGATATATACCGTCAGCTTTCTGGCCAAAGGTATCCTCTCCGAGATTACCGTTGAGGACCTCCGGTTTACCCGGGAGGAAACGGCGGACTATTTTAGCCTTAACCAGGTTTCCCTTACGGAAGCGGAACTCTCCCGCATCTTTGAAAAAACCGAAGGCTGGCCCCTGGCCCTCGGCCTTATCCTGCAGGAAATAAAGGCGGGAGAAGCCGGCGGGCACAACTGGGACCGGGTGATGCGGCCCATACGAAACATGGAAGAGCATATTTTTTCCTCCATGGGAGCGGAACTCCGGCGTTTTCTGATCAAACTTTCCCTTATTGAACACTGGCCCCGGAATCTTTTGGAGCGCTTTGATCCCGAAGGCAAAAACATCGCCGCCATGAAAAAATTCAGCTCCATCATCCGCTTTGACGCGTATATTCAGGAGTTCAGGATACATTCCCATTTTCTGGATTTCCTCCGGGAACAGCAAAGCTCCCTCTCGCCGGAAGAAATCCGGGAGATATACGGCAGGGACGCCCGGTGGTGTATTGAGCACAACCTCCCTGCCAACGCCGCCGCGGATTATGAGCGGGCCGGGGACTGCGAAGGATTTGTCCGGCTTATCGAATCCCTTCCCCGTATGCTGCCCCGGTCTCTGGCGTCTTTTTTTCTGGAAACTGCGGAGCGGCTCATCGCCGCCCATGCGGAGGATCCGCTTCTTCAAGGGGAAGAAGACTGGGACTTCCTTTTTTTACGCTTCATTATCCGCGCCCGGTTTCTGGCTCTGCTGGACCGTTTCGAGGAATCCGCCGGGGGATTCCGGGCGGGCATTGCCCGCTGCGAGGCCATGCCCCCAAGTCCCGCGCGTTCCCGGTTTCTTGCCGCCGCTTACAACAGGCTGGGGATACTGCGCTTTGTTGCTTCGCGGTTTACCAGAGAGTATGACGCTTTCCGGTACTTCGAACGGGGCTGTCATTATTATCTGGAAAATCCGGAGCCGGTCGAGGGGCAGGCAAACCAGACCAATATCAACGCCTATATGATTCAGGTGGGGTTCCCCGCGGAAAGCGGAGAAATCGACTCCTGTATAGACGCCTGCGCCGCCGCCGTCCCGTACACCTCCGTTTCCATGGACGGTTACCTCTGCGGCGCCGACGCCCTGTGCCGCGCGGAGCTGGCCTATTACCGGGGGGATCTCAACAAGGCCGAACAGTTTGCCCGCCAGGCGGTGTACCGGGGCCGGGAAAAAAACCAGTACGAGATAGAAAACAGCGCGCTGTTTTACCTTATGCGGATCGGCGTTCACCGGGGCGATGCCGCGGGCGTCCGTGAACTGGAACGGCAGATGAAGACACTGCTTGAAAACAGTGAATACCTTAACCGTTACGTTATCTACGATATTATTACAGGGCGCTTTTATGCCTGGCTCGGTCTGACGGAAAAAGTCGCTCCCTGGCTCAGGCGGGAACGCGAAAAAGAAACGAACGCCCAGTTCCGCGGCTTTGATACGCTTGTCGAAGTCCGCTGTCTCCTTGCCGAAAAAGAATACCCGGCGGCCCTGCAGGCATTGGAAAGAGCGCAGGCAAAAAGCGAAGTAAGAACTTTTCTTTTGGGATTCCTGGAAATGGCCGTCCTGGAAGCGGCCATCCGCCACCGGCTTGGCGACAGGGAAGGCGCCTTTGGCGCCCTGAAAAAAGCCCGCGATGCGGCCGGGCCCAACGCCTTTGACATGCCTTTTGTAGAACTGGGGGAACACATGCACAGCTTGGCCGGCGTCCTGCTCAAGACTCCCCCGGGTGATCCCCGAAGCGCCGGAATCCCCCGGGAATGGCTGCAAAGTATCCGAAGAAGCGCTTCGGCCTACGCAAAAAAACGCGCCCTGGTAACGGCCCGCTACACAGACCTGAAAACGCCGGATGCCGCGGACTTTTCGCAGCATGAACTGGCAATATTGAACAACCTTTCCCAGGGCCATACCAGCGAGGAAATTGCCGCCGCCATGCATATCTCCGTAAAAATGGTAAAGAGCGCCATCCGGAGCATCTACGTTAAACTTGGAGCGGCCAACAGGGCCGGCGCCATCCGCGCCGCCACCGGGCGGGGCCTTTTAGCGAAGATTCCTGGCAATGGCCGGGCAAACAGGCCTGAGACGCGCAATGAAGGCGGAACAGTTACATAAGGTTCTGTTCTGCCGCGGCCTTCCGTATCGCGTCCCGCATGGCCCCGGCCGCTTCCCGGGCGGCCTCCGCAGCAAAAGCATGGTCCACGGTTTCCGCGTCCGCCGCGGAACCCTTCCCCGCGGCCTTCCCGGTCCATGCTTTCAGTATGGACCGGGAAGCGTTGACCACCCCGCCGTTGCCTTCCCGCAGCAACAGGGCCGCGTCTTCCGCGGCTCCGCCCTGGGCGCCGTAGCCGGGGATAAGGAAAAAAAGGTTCCCGTACCGGGAACGGATGGCCGCGGCTTCGTCCCGTTCGGTACAGCCCAGCACCGCGCCGAACGCGCCGTATCCGTACCTGCCCCCCAGGGATCCGGCCAGTTCCGCCAGCCTGCCGCCCACCGCGTGGTAGAGCCGCCTGGCTCCGCCCTTATCCGCCGGGTCTCTGGGACCGCCGGTTCCGGCAGCGGAATCCGCAAGTTCCAGGTATTCGAAATCCCGCATCCCCCTGTTGCTGGTCCGAACCAGGACAAAAGCGCCCTTGCCCCTGCCGGCATAGGCCAGCCAGGGTTCCAGGGAGTCCATTCCCATGTAGGGTGAAAGGGTTACAAAGTCCGCTTCAAAGTCCCCCTCAAAGTGGGCTTTGGCGTACTGCCCCGCGGTATCGGCGATGTCCCCCCGCTTGATGTCGGCAATCACCAGGCTTCCCCGGCCGCGGATATAGCTCAGGGTCCGGGCATATGCCCGAAGCCCCGGAATGCCCATGGCCTCGTAGTAGGCGATCTGTACCTTAAAGCACGCCGCCCTGTCCGCCGTCGCGTCCACAATCGCCCGGTTAAAGGCCAGGACCGCCTCCGCGTCCGACCCCGCCCGGCGGCGTTCCCCGGGGGGGACATAGCCGGGAGCGGTATCCAGGCCCACGCAGACAGGACCCCGTTCCGCAACCGCCTCATAAAGCCTGTCCATGTTATACATTGTCCCTCCCGTCAAATACGATCCGCCCGCCGTGGATCGTCATCAGTACCGCGCCCCGCAGCTCCCGGCCCGCAAAGGGGGAATTTTTCCCCCGGGACTTAAAAGCCGCCGGATCCACGGTCCAGGCCCTGCCGGTATCGGCAATACAAAAATCCGCCCGCAGTCCCGGGGCTATCCTTCCCCGCCCTTCACCGCCGCCGGCCAGTCCCAGGATGCGGGCCGGGGCCGCGCTCATTAACGAAGAAAGTTTTGAAAGCCCCACGCCAAAGGCCCCCAAGGTCGAATAGCACACGGCAAAGGCCGTTTCCAGTCCCGTAAAGCCCGGAGCCCCGGCTTCCTTGTCCTTTTCCGTATGGGGAGCGTGATCCGTGGCAATGGCGTCCACCGTGCCCTCCGCCACGGCGCCGATCAGGGCAAGCCGATCCTCTTCGCCGCGAAGGGGCGGGTTAACCCGGCCCCGGGATTCCGCGCCCAGGGCGTCCGCGTCTTCCTTTACCAGGGCAAGATGGTGGGGCGTAACTTCGCAGCTTATGTTCAGGGACCCGGCCGGGCGGCTTTTTGCTTCCCGGATCATGGCCGCCGCCTCTTTGGTGGAAACATGGGCAATGTGGATATGGCAGAGCGACGAGGCGGCCATAGCGATGGCCCGGCGGGTGGCGGCGTTTTCCCCCCCCAGGTCGCAGTGGCAGGAAACGGGGATTCCGGCCCGGCGGGCTTCGGCGCAGGCGGCGAGAAACAAACCGTCGTCGGCCAGATCTTTTCCGTCCTCCGAAAGGAGCCGCACGCGAAACCCTCCGTCCTCCGGCGCGGGACCGGGAAGGCGGGTTATCTCCGAAAGCTCCCGCCCCTCCATGTTCTTCGTCAGGGACAGGGCCGGATACAGATCGATAAGTCCCAGCGCAGCGGCCCGGCGGTGCAGGGCCGCGGCCTGCGCGCCGGCGCCGGTCACCGGTTTTGTGTTGGCCATGCACACCGCCGTGCCGTACCCCCCGGCGGCCGCGGCAAGGCAGGCGGATTCAAGGGTTTCCTTTTCTGGAAAACCCGGATCCCTGAAATGGGCGTGCAGATCCACAAAGGCGGGCATCAGCACGGGAAGCTCCGCGGCATTATGGGGGCTTTGGCCGGAAAAGAAAAGGCCGTCCAGTACCATGCCGGCTCCGGCGCAAAAGCGGTTCAGCCGTTTTTCCCCTTCAATGTTTTCGGGAAAGGTATCCGGGACGGGAATAATTTCCGCAATCCGGCCGTCCTCGACGATGACCGCTCCCCGCAGGTCCGTGGTTTCGTCGACGATGCGGAAATTTTTCAGCGCCAGCAGGCGGGACATAATTTTCCCCCTAGCGGAAGTCCGCGGCGCTGCGGACTTCGTCGCAGTATTCGCAGCGGTAGGTTTCCCGTCTGCGGTCGTAGAGGTGAAAGATATGGGGAACCTTTTCCGTGGAGGTAATGCACCGGGGATTTTTGCAGACCAGAATATCTTCTACCCTTTCGGGGAGCTGGAGTTTTATCTTCCCGGTGATCCCTTCGTTTTCGATAATATTTACCGTGATGTTGGGATCGATAAGCCCCAGAATATCAAAGTTGATTTCGATCTCATTGTCGATCTTGATGATGTCCTTGCGGCCCATACGGCCGGAACTGGCGTTGACCACAAAGGCTACGTTATACGGCGCCCTGCCGAGCCCCAGCCAGTTAAAGATCCTGATTCCCTGTCCCGCCTTGATGTGATCGATGACAATGCCGTTTTTTATCTGATCTACGTTCAGCATGGTCCCCTCCTATGCAGCGCCCAGAATTGAAGCAAGCAGGGCCATCCGGACATACATGCCGTATTTGGCCTGCTTAAAGTATACCGCCCGGCTGTCGCCGTCCACTTCGGGGGCTATCTCGTTGACCCTGGGAAGGGGATGGAGGACCAGCATGTCCTTTTTGGCGGCCTTCATTTTTTCCGCGGTAAGAATATAAAAGTCCTTCAGGCGGATATAGTCTTCCTCGTTAAAAAACCGTTCCCGCTGGACCCGGGTCATGTAGAGGACATCCAGGTCGCCGATTACTTCCTCAAGCCGTTCCGCTTCCCCGTGGGGAACCATTTTCTTTTCCAGGATGCCCCTGGTAATGTACTCGGGAACGGTCAGTTCCGGGGGCGATATAAAGATCATCCTGACCCCCGGATATCCGGCCAGGGCCTTTGCCAGGGAATGAACGGTCCTGCCGAATTTAAGATCCCCGCAGAAACCGACGGTAAAATTTCCCAGCCCCCCCCGGAGCCGCCGCAGGGTTAACAGGTCGGTCAGGGTCTGGGTGGGATGATGATGCCCCCCATCGCCGGCGTTTATTACCGGCGCCGCGGAAAACCGGGAAGCCAGCAGGGCCGACCCTTCCTTGGGGTTGCGCATAACGATAACGTCGGCATAGCAGGAAACGGTCCGGATGGTGTCCGCCAGGCTTTCGCCCTTCGCGGCGGAGCTGGAACCCGGTTCGGCAAAACCCAGGCAGCTCCCCCCCAGCCGGAGCATGGCCGCCTCGAAGGAAAGCCGGGTTCTGGTACTGGGCTCGAAAAACAGGGCGGCCAGAATCTTTCCCGCGCAGGAACAGCGAAGATAGTCCCGGTGGTCCTCTATTTTTTCCGCCAGGGAAAAAAGAAGCTCCAGCTCTTCCAGGCTGAAATCTCCGGGCTCAATAAGCGACCGGCCTTTAAGCATCGGATTACCCTCCCTTCCGGAAAACTTTCCGGGCCGCCGTCACCGCTGTTCAGCAAAAAAAAACCGCCCCCCGGGCGGTTTTTACGGCAGCAGTATATGGCAGACAACGGCTTTCACGGTTCAACCCTAGCACGGGCGGCGAAAAAAGGCAAGGGTGCCAAGAATCGGCATCCTTGCCGATTCTTGGCATGGAGTTCGCCGCAGGCGAACTCCACCCCGGCCGCTGTAGCGGCCGGCAATGGTTACAGCGCCCTCCATGGCGCCCCTGCGGGCACCGGCGTCCTGCCGGATTTTGACATGGGAGTTTACCTGCGGTAAACTCCACCCGACCGCCCGGAACGTCATGGAAGATCGTCCACAATATTTATTGCCTTGTGGTTGATCCCGTATTTGGGCTCATCTCCGTTGGCCAATGTGTTATCGGAGACGCCCCAGGTACTCATATAATTGCCCACCGCGCCCGCGGGGACATGGATGGTCAGCGTACCGGATGGACCGGTATCGGCAAATACGTCGATTGCCCCCAAGATGGGCGGCGCGGCCGGGAGGTTCAGCGTTATCAGGGCAACACAATAACGGAAGGCATAATTACCGATGTTTGTTGCCATCGGGAGGTTCACTGTTGTCAAGATGGGGTTAGAGCTAAAGGCGTTGGGACCGAAGGTAGTCGCCATCGGGAGATCCACGGTTTCCAGGGCGGGGTTACTGCCGAGGGCGCCGCCGTCAATGATTACTGCCTTCGGAAGGTATACTGTTTCCAGGACGGTACAGCCGCTGATGGCGTTATTACCAATGTTCGTTACCTCCGGGAGCCTCAGCGTTGTCAAAGAAGTACACTGAAGAAAGGCGGCAACATCGATGGATGTTACCTTCGGGAGATTCACCGTTGTCAGGGCGAAACACTCCCAGAAAGCGCTCCTGTCGATGGTTACGGCCTTCGGGAAGCTTACCGTTGTCAAGGTGGTACAGTTCCGGAAGGCATACTCGCCGACATCGTCTATGTTTGCGCCGATCACACTCTTAAGGCCGCTAAAGTCCTTGAACGTAGCATTGGATACATCGCCATCTTCTATACTCGTTGCGGCGTTGGGCAGGACCAGGGACACAATCTTGTCTTTACCGGCAGGGTTTGTATAGTCGGGGTTAAAGATTACATCGGGGCCGCTGGTGTACAGACACCCCGATGAGCCGGAGGGGGTACAGGCGGAAAGGTTCAGCGTTACGGTTTTGCCCGCGTCGTCTATCACACCCAAAAGGTCCAGCCACTCGCTGCCCGAAAGGTCCAGCGCCACCGCCAGGGGGACGGGGGTCACGGTGGCGGCGGCAAGGTATGCCGTGATCTCTTCGATGCTGTACAGGGTGGGGACCGGGGGCGGACCGTTGTCCCCGCCGTCCTTGTTCTTGTACAGGGGGGCCACCGCCTCTTTCATCCAGGGGTTTTCGCAGCCCCCAAAGCCCGCCGCCAGAACCACCAGAATCCCAAGAGAGAAACCCACAGGCACGCCCTTTAGGGCTTGCCCCTTCGCCCATGCTTTCATCCGTTCCTCCTCACAGTCATTTACAGTAGAGAACCGCGAACTATAACCGGAAACCCGCGGAGACTCCCCCGCCGGCAATATAGATACCCCGCCCGCAGGAGTATCTGTCTCCGAAGATCATTTTCCGGTCTCCGAAAATCTTTTTCAGAGCTCCAAAGATCATCTTTGGAGGTCCGAAAATCTTTTTCAGAGCTCCAAAGATCTTCTTTGGAGGTCCGAAAATCTTTTTC
>JAISDG010000138.1 GCA_031265015.1 Spirochaetaceae bacterium
AGGGCTTGTAGATTATCTTGTCACTTACGCCTTTGCTCATGGGGATAGTTTAGCATGCATTTTGCCGTACAGGGAAAAAATATAAGGAGCTGCCCTTACTTTTTGGACAGCCCCAGGCATGGTCACAGCACCATCCATGGCGCCCCTTCGGGCACGGCATCCATGCCGGTTTTTTGGGCTTGCGGTTTGCAAAGCAAACTGCTGCCCTATCCGCCTTTGGCGGATAGGCAGAGCCGCAGCGCCATCCATGGCGCCACCCGCTTCGCGGACGCAGCCGCATCCATGCTGGATTTTGGGCTCGCGGTTTGCGAAGCAAACTGCTGCCCTATCCGCCCTTGGGCGGATAGGCATGGTTACAGCGGCGGGGCGAACCTCATTGGCCGATGTTCCTGATGGCCTCGATATCAAGGCCGGTAATTTCCCTGATCACATCCGGCGACAGCCCCTTTGCCAGAGCATTCCGGGCGATTTCTTCCCGGCCCTCTTTCCGGCCCTGCTCCCGGCCCTCTTCCAGGCCCTGCTCCCGGCCCTCTTCCAGGCCCTGCTCCCGGCCCTGCTCCCGGCCTTTCCGTAGGGCGCCGTTCATTCGGGAATAGTCATCCCGCTGGGCCTTTAACCGGGCTTCGTAGATCATCCGGTTCGCCTCGTCTTCGCTCATTACCTGCAGTTTGCAGTACGCTTCGTGTATCATGGGGTTCTTTTCCGATACCATCTTAAACTCCTCATCCGCGGGCAGCCGTTCCAGATTCAGCACGTGGATCTCCATCAGATCGTTAAAGAGAAAATGCTCTTCCTTTTCCAGCATTTGGAATACCGTATGGCACCGCACGGATTCGGGGATAAAGTCGTAATCCGTGATGACGATGGAAACAGCCTGTTTGAGATCGGTATTATGGAATTGAAACAACAGGTCCGTGTTGGTCTGTATCTGTTCGTGGTTATTTTGAATTCGAAATTACCGGTTTGTCCAAAACCATTTTGCTATCAGCGCCGTCAGGACCGCCATGATGCCGCAGACTACAAAGAGGCCCGCCATACCCTTCCACATCATGTTCAGAGAATTCAGCACGTTCTGTACAACCTCGGGGTCCATGTCCGCCTCCTTTATAAATAACCCATGATAAGGCTTAATACCAGGCCGCTGGCCGCGACGGAGGCGATCTGCCCCGACACGTTGGCGCTGACCGCGTGCATTAAAAAAATATTGGAGGGATCCTCCTGTAACGCAAGCTTTTGAATAACCCGGGCCGACATGGGAAAAGCGGAGATTCCTGCCGCTCCTATCATGGGGTTGATCTTCTTTTTCAGGAACAGGTTCAGCATCTTGGTGAACAGTACCCCTCCCACGGTATCAAAGATGAACGCCGCCAGACCCAGGGCAAGGATCTTAAGGGTATCCATGGTGATGAAAGCCTCCGCCTGCAGGGTAAAAGCAATGGTTATGCCCAGGAGCAGGGTAATCAGATTGGACAGGGTTTTCTGGGCCGCTTCCGAAAGCGAGTTGAGTACGCCGCATTCCCGGATAAGGTTGCCGAACATCAGGAACCCGATAAGGGCCACCGCGGCGGGAGCGATAAAACCGACCAGGATCGTAACCCCAATGGGAAACAGGATTTTCAGAATCCGCGGCACATCATCACTGGCCACGCTTTCCATTTTTATCATCCGCTCTTTTTTGGTGGTGATAAGTTTTATGGTCAGGGGCTGAATGATCGGTACCAGGGACATATACGAGTAGGCCGCGACCGCTATAGGTCCCAGGTACTCCGAGCGGAGCACCTGGGATACCAGTATGGTGGTAGGGCCGTCGGCCGCGCCGATAATGCCGATGGCCGCGGCATCCTTTAGGCTGAACCCCAGCAGGCAGGAAAGGGTGATGGTGGCAAAAATGCCAAAATGGGCGGAAGCGCCGAAGAGCAGATACACCGGCCGTGACAGGAGGGGCGAAAAATCTATCATGGCTCCAATGCCGATAAAGAGGAGCAGGGGCATTACCTCCGAGGAAGCAATGCCCTTTTCAAACAGCCACTGGATAATCCCGTGGGTTTCGCCCACCCCGGGCATCACCTGGTTTAACACCCCGCTTAAGGGAAGGTTTACCAGGATTGCCCCAAAACCCATGGGCAAAAGCAGGGCAGGTTCGTATTCTTTTTTTATGGCCAGGTATATCAGGCAAAAGCCCGCAGCAAACATGATAAGCTGTTTCCAGCTTACCGCAAGAAATCCTTCCATCAGGAATTCCATATGTTCCTCCGTGCTAACAGTGTATACGGCCGGTCGTAAAACGCCAAGACGGCTGCCCGGTATGAAGTTCCGGCTGTTTATGACTGCTCCTTCCTGAATTCCACCACCGCGGCAGTAATGGCCGATGTCACTTCCGGCGTTACTCCCCTGGTCCGGGGGGCCGGCGGCGGGGTTGTAACATCCTTGTCCAGGCCCATCTTATGTATTGCCTTACCGGTAAGGGTAACACATACAATCATAAGCCATAAAAAAATAAAAACTACGGACATACCAAGTACCGTTAAGATGGTACTTTGTCCAAGCATTTCCATAATGGTCATTATTCCTCCTAATGAAAACGAGTCAGCATGTTGTGTACTTCCTGGGGATCCGCGGCCTTTTGCAGAAACTCCAGGACCTCCGAATTGATTAAAGCCAGAATGCGGTTTAGTACCCGCAGATGCGTTTCCCGGCAGCCTTCGCCCATGATGATCATAAAAACCACGTGGACCGGCTTTTTATCCGGGGTCTGGTAATCAATACCGCTCCGGGAAACGCCAAGAGCCCCGATAACCGTGTTGATCCCCGGGTAACAGCCGTGGGGTATGGCAACGCCGGAAATAATGGCGCTGTTCATTTTGTTTTCCCGGGCCTGAATTATTCCGAGCATCTGTTCCCGGTTAAGGACAGGCCTGGCGTCGGCTATTGCGTCAACCAGTTCAGCAAAAGCGGATTCCTTGATGGTACTTTTAAGATTCAGGTTTATTAACTCTTTGTCAAAAACCTCGTTGAGTAACATAGCACCTCCTTCTTCCCTCTGTTATTACAATGGGGAATCAAAAAGGGAAATGAATTTAAAAAGGGAGATTGAGGGAAAGAATCAGATTCTAAGCTTTAGCAGAATGGAGTCCTTTATCGTGAAATAAGCGGTTTTAACGTTGGTGTGAAAAGGCGACCGGACAATAGCCGCTTCCGTCAGTTCCACGCCGGCCTGCATGATGATCCGGGGTGACAGGGCGCGCAGCACGGAACCGGCCGATCCGCTGTTTCTGCGGATAACCAGAGCGTTTCCCGGCAGGCAGTCCGCGGGATAATCGCCGGGCGCAAAAAATTTCTCCGCCACGTCCGGATCATGGGCGGCATAAAAGAATTCTCCCCTGGAAATAGTGAAGGATCCTGCCACCGCAAGGATAAGGTACAGCGCCAAAAAGGGTATTGCCGGTTTTTTCTCCAAAAAGAGAACCATATTGCTGTTATATCATTGACGATGGCTTAAATGCAATAGTATAGTGTTAGGGTGAACAAAATACTCAAAGAAAAAATTATGGAGGCTTTTTCCTCGGTACTTCCCATAACGGCGATAGTGCTTATCGCCAGTGTCTTTCTGGTACCCATGCCTACGGGAACGATTCTTACTTTTATCGTAGGCGCTTCTCTTCTGGTGCTGGGGATGGGGTTTTTCACCATGGGCGCGGATATGGCGATGATGCCCATGGGCGAAGGGATCGGCATTCATCTGACAAAGACTTCTAATATCGTCCTTGTCCTGATGGTCAGCTTTGTCATGGGGCTGGTGATTACCATTGCGGAACCGGACCTCCAGGTACTGGCCCATCAGGTTCCGTCGATTCCCTATTTTAACCTTATTTTTGCCGTGGCCTGCGGGGTCGGTTTTTTTCTGGTGGTGTCTGTTTTGCGGATCTTCCTTAAAATACGGTTGTCCGCTTTACTGTTTGTGTTTTACCTTATCACTTTTGGGCTGGTTTTTTTTGCCCCCGCGAATTTTATCCCCGTTGCCTTTGATTCCGGCGGCGTAACCACCGGGCCTATCACCGTGCCCTTTATCCTTTCCATGGGCCTGGGGCTCGCGGCGATCCGGACCGACAAAAATTCCCGGGACGACAGTTTTGGCCTGGTGGCCCTGTGCAGTGTGGGCCCCATTCTGGCGGTCCTCCTTTTGGGAATTTTCTTTAATCCCGAGAGCGTCGCGGTGGAAAGCCACCGAATTCCCGCGGTAATTACTTCCAGGGATGTGGTGGAACTGTTTGCCTTCGAGTTTCCCTCCTATGCCATGGATGTTCTTAAGGCCCTGGGAGCCATTCTGATCATTTTCCTGATTTTCCAGCTTATTTCCCGGCGCTATAACTGGCGCCAGCTGGCCCGGATAGGGGTCGGTTTTTTGTATACCTTTATCGGACTGGTTGTGTTCCTTACGGGAGTGAACGTGGGCTTTATCCCCGTAGGCCAGTTTTTGGGGACCGAACTGGCGATTGCGCCCTTTCGGTGGATCCTTGTTCCCCTGGGGATGCTCTTCGGCTATTTTATTGTAAAAGCGGAACCGGCGGTGCATGTTTTGGTTAAGGATGTGGAAGAAATTTCTTCCGGGGCCATTCCTCAAACGGCCATGAAGCGGGGCCTGTCTATTGGTATGGCTTCGGCCCTGGCCCTTTCCATGCTCAGAATACTGCTGGGAATACCCCTTTTGTGGATCCTGGTCCCCGGTTATATTATCGCCCTGGTTCTGACGTTTTTTGTTCCGGCTATTTTTACCGGCATAGCCTTTGATTCCGGCGGCGTCTGCTCGGGTCCCCTGACAACCACTTTTTTGCTTCCCCTGGCCATGGGAACCTGTGAAGGAGTGGGGGGTAACCTGATGATAGACGCTTTCGGTATTGTAGCCATGGTGGCCATGACGCCCCTTATTGTTATCCAGATTATGGGCCTTATTTACCGGAAGAAATTAAGGACTTCCGATGAACTTTCCAGGGATGAACTGGAAGCCATGGCCCTGGACGATTCGGGGGTAATCATTGAATACGATTACGAGGGGGCTGTATGAGTACCCTAAAGCCAAAAAAGGCAAAAGAAGCGCCGCAAACCGAAAAGGCCGCGAAACCAAAAAAAAAGCCGCTGCCTGTTTCCCGGAAGCAAAAAGCCTCTGCGGAAGCCAAAGGCGTACCCGCAACGCCGGATATGCCGGTTCTTGAGTTTGTCATCTTTATCCTGGACTGGTCAAACTCGAAGGAGATTACAGAAATCCTTGAAGAATCCCATGTGCGGTTTCAGTTTATCTGTAAGGGCTTGGGTACGGCCAGCTCGGAAATTCTGGATCTGCTGGGAATCGGATCCAGCGAAAAAGCGGTGGTTATTTGCCTGGAACAGAATGTTATGGTACCGGTGCTGCTTAAGCGGGTGAGCAAAAGTTTGGGGCTTCACAACCCCGGCGCGGGAATCGCCTTTACCATACCCCTGTCGGGGATCAATAAGCCCCTGCTCCAGGTGTTCAAGGAAAGTATTCACAAGAATATCAGCGAAGAAGAGAAGAAGGAAACAAGAAAGATGAGCCAGAAAAAGCATGATCTTGTCGTTATTGTGGCAAACCAGGGTTTTAGTGAAGAGCTGATGGCCTGCGCCAGGAAAGCCGGTGCTTCCGGGGGAACGGTGATCAATGCCCGGGGGCTTGTTCACCAGGGTCCGGTTAAATTTTTTGGTATCTCTGTTCAGGATGAAAAAGAAATAATCACCATATTAACCAACCGGAACAGCCGCCTTCCCATTATGCAGGCGGTAAGCCAGCGTTTTGGCATAATCTCCAAAGCCCAGGGGATCGTTTTCAGCCTTCCCGCAGAGAATATTACAGGGCTGGATTTGGACTAAAACCCACTTTCTTCGGCTAATCCTTGTATTTTTGGTTGTTTGTAGCCATAATAAGAGGTGGAGGAACAGCCTATGAAAAAAGTTTTCTTTGGTTTGCTGATCGTCCTTATTTCCTTTGTAGTCGTTGCTTGTGGCGGTACTCCCGCGCCGGCCCCCGCGCCGGTAGCTGATGTGCCTCCCCCGCCTCCCCCTCCCCGGGGAGTCATTATTCTTGATGGCGCATCGAATTACACGGTTATTAAGGGTGATACGCTTTCTAACCTTGCTGCCGGCAAGTATGGTGAGGCGAATAGATATTTCTTTCCGCTTATCCAGCTTGGGTCTGCTGGAATCGTAAAGGATCCTGATGTTCTTGAAGTGGGTGATAAGCTTGTTATTCCCGAACTTCAGAGGAACCTGAACGATGCCGGCGCGAACGCGGCAGTTCGCGCGGCAATGCTCGCTACGGCCGCTCAGTATGAAAGGCAGGGTAAACCTAACGCCGCTTCAATACTGAAAAACCTGGCTGCCAGGATTTCCAAGTAATCGAGACAGCAAGCTCCTTGTAAAACCCCGCCGCAGGGCGGGGTTTTTTGTTGAAAAGCGGATTTACCGGCGCTTCATCAATTGAAACATTTTGCAGGTACCGGTATAGTATAAAAGTAAAAATGCTAGACGATGTTTAGTAAATATAGAGAACAACTAGGAGAATATCATGGAAAACCGCCGTTACTTTTTTACCTCCGAATCCGTTGGAGAAGGACACCCCGATAAGCTTTGCGATCAGGTTTCAGATGCCATTCTGGACGCCTGCCTTAAAGACGATCCTCAAAGCCGGGTGGCCTGTGAAACTTTTGCTTCCACGTCGCTGGTCCTGGTGGGCGGTGAAATTACCACTAAAACTTTTGTGGATTTTCAGGATGTGGTCCGGCGGGTAGCGAAGGAAATTGGCTATACCGATCCTGACTACGGCCTTGACTGTCATTCCATGGCGGTACTGGACATGATTCACAGTCAGTCGCCGGACATCAGCCAGGGGGTTTCCGGTACGGGCCTTAAAAAGTACAAGGGCCTGCAGGGCGCGGGCGATCAGGGCATGATGTTTGGTTTTGCCTGTAACGAAACCAAAGAGCTTATGCCCCTGCCCATTACCCTGGCCCACAAAATTTTAATCCAGGCTGCAAAACTGCGGAAAAACAAAACCATTAAATGGCTTCGGCCCGATGCGAAAAGCCAGGTGACGGTGGAGTATGAAGGGTACAAACCAATACGCATCGACGCGGTGGTGGTTTCCCATCAGCACGACCCGGATGTTTCGTACAAAGACTTAGAATCGGCGGTGATTGAAAGTATCGTAAAACCGGTGCTGAAACAGACGGGACTTTTGGATGAAAAGACCAAATACTATATTAACCCCACCGGCCGTTTTGTGGTGGGCGGTCCCTTCGGGGATACGGGCCTTACGGGCCGGAAGATTATTGTGGATACCTATGGCGGCATGGGCCGTCACGGCGGCGGCGCTTTTTCCGGCAAGGATCCCACCAAGGTGGACCGGTCCGGGGCCTATGCCGCCCGGTATGTGGCAAAGAACGTGGTGGCCGCCGGGCTGGCTGAACGCTGCGAAGTGGAGCTGGCCTATGCTATCGGTGTTCCCTTCCCTGTTTCCGTGATGGTGGATACTTTCGGTACTGCGGCGGTAAGCGAACAAAAGATCGAAGCCGCGGTAAAAAAAGTTTTTGACCTGACTCCCGCGGGGATTATCAAAACCCTGGACCTTCGAAAATCTATCTACCAGAAAACCGCTAGTTACGGTCATTTTGGCCGCAGCGGGTTCCCCTGGGAAAAGACCGACAAAACGGAAGACCTTAAAAAGGCGATAGGCTAAGGAATCTGTTTGGATATTTTTTTACTACGCCAATCCCTTCGTGTTACCGGGGAAATAACTTTTTCCCGTTCGGGTGGTCCGGGGGGACAAAATGTCAACAAACTTAACACCAAGGTAACCCTGCGGATATGGCTGGCCGATTTGGCGGGACTTTCCGAAGCGGAACTGATCCGGCTTCGGCAGATTTTGGGACCGAGGCTCAGCGGCGGGGAAAACGAACAGCTGCTTATTAATTCCAGCGAAGAGCGGTCACAGCGGATCAATGTGGAACGGGCCTATGCCAGGGCGGAGGCGCTGATAAGCGCTGCCGCCCGGCTGCCGGGAAAGCGGCGGCCCGGTACGCCATCCCGGGCCGTCA
>JAISDG010000169.1 GCA_031265015.1 Spirochaetaceae bacterium
GGGCGCCACAGGGTGACGTTGCCCAGCCGGGTTTGGAGCGCCAGGATACGGCCGTTGCGATCCAGGATAGGACCCCGCTCCACAAAGGGCTTTGCGTTCCCGGAGTCTTCCGAATTCGCGGGGCCCAGCATGATCGTCCCGTACTTTATCAGCACCCCCAGACTCAGGAGGGCAAAGACGGCAAGAAAAATGGGAACCCTTTTCCTGTGTTCCGCCTCCAGGGAGGCCGCTGTTTTCCCGTTGTTCGAGTCTTTCATTTAATACCCAATACCTTTCCTATTATGCGATCCATCGGAACAGGACCATAGAACCGGGAATCGTAGGATTCGCGGTTGTTGTCCCCCAGCGCAAAAAACGTGCCGTCCCCAATCCAGGCGCCGCAGCGTTTTACCGCGGTGTCGCCCCCGGGGGTAAAAAACACCACCACATCCCCGGCTTTGGGATGGGACCAGCGGAAGAGGTACCTTCCCGATCCCGGCAGACGAAACCCATAAGCCAGCCGGACCACAACCAAGACAGCCCCGCTTTTTATGGTCGGCGACATGGACGATCCTTCGGTAATCATAAAATCAAACAAAAGAAATTTCAGCAACAGGGCGGCGGCGCAGCCCCATATAACGGCTTTTCCAGGCCGGTCCATCCCTCCGGGGGGGAGGCTCTGGCGTTTGCTGCCGGGAACTTCCATGGTGATCGAAAGTATAATACTTCGTTTTAGTTATGTCGATAAACCAGTATGCAGTACATTGTGATGGATCAAAATGTCCGGCCCCGCAGGAATCGTCCCCTGGTTTCCCTTTTAAAGTTAAAAAATCTGGCGGGCGGAAAAAGTCCGGGACCAAGGTCTTTCAGATATATTGACGGGATTGAGCAGCATCCCGCTCCGGTTAAACGCCCCTGGAAAAAGCCGGATTTTTTCCGGATTCTGAAGAAGCGGAAAAGCCCTGTTAACATCGCCGGGGAGAATGTTGCCGCAAAAAGCGCCGCCCCGGGAAGAAAACCGTTCTTTACGGCCCCGGCCTGGCTGCGGAGCCCCTTCTGGGCCTCCCCGATCCCGGCTTGCGTGCTGGGGGGCGTCGCCCTGGTATCCGCCCTCATCCTGGGCGCCCAGAACACTTCGGTCATGGCCCTGTCGCCGGGGGAGGATCCCTCCATACGGACAAGCCTGGCTTCCTACGCTGCCATAGCCGGCGCCATTCCCGGCGAAAGCGCGGAATTCCTATCCCCGGACATACCCCTGGATATGATGGAAACCTTTCACTGGGAAACCTATAGGGTTCAGCCGGGGGATTCGGTTTCCAAGATCGCCGCCGCCCGTTCGGTTTCCATGGACGCCATCATCGCGTCCAACGGCATCGCCAACGCCCGGCGGCTCAGGGAAGGCGAGACGATCCGCATTCCCAATATGGACGGGATTCCCTACACCGTCAGGCAGGGAGACACCCTTTCCAAAATTTCCGCCGCCCTGGGGGCGCCCATGGAAGCTATCCTGGACGCGAACAATATGGACAGCGACACCATTACTGTTGGAATGTCCCTTTTTATTCCCGGCGCCAGGATGCGCTCCGAGGATCTTAAACTTGCCCTGGGGGAACTCTTTGTCTACCCCGTCAGGGGCGTGTTAAGCTCCCCCTACGGCTGGCGCAACGATCCTATCAGCGGAGCGAGGCGCTTCCACGCGGCGCTGGACATGGCGGCAAATACGGGAACCACCGTCAGGGCGGCCATGGACGGCAGGGTCGCCACCCTGGGCCTGAATTCGGTGTACGGCAGGTACATCATCCTTTCCCATGGCGGGGGCTTCCAAACCCTCTACGCCCACCTGAATGCCGCTTCCGTGGCTCAGGGCGCGTATGTAAGCCAGGGATCGAAGATCGGGGAAGTGGGTTCCACCGGCTACAGCACCGGCCCCCATCTGCATTTTGCCGTATATAAAAACGGAAAACCGGTCAACCCACTTGAATATCTCCATTAAAAGGATTACACTAAAAATGACCGGGGATCAAAAAAAAATTGCACCAAAACTTCAAAAGGTGTTTCATGCTGCGCTCGGGAGGTTTTATGCGTAAGCTCGTGTTCATCCTTTTGGCATTTATTGCCGTAGCCACTTTTATCCGGGCCTATGATAACATAGCCGAAGCGCCGCGGCAATCAATGATCGTCGACAGCGAATAGGCAGGCGGATTGGGGTTTTCCGCCCGGCGTTCCGCCGCTGATATTTCCCCAAAAAACCCTTGCAGGATTGCCCCGCGGGGGATACACTGTTGGTAAGGCCATGAATCATTCGGATAAAACCCCCGGCGAAACCGCTGTTTTTTCAGGCAACCCCTCCTTCAAAGAAATGGTTGACCAGACCTTTGAACGCCTTTGGGACAAGAAGGTGCAGCTTTCCATCCGTCGTATCCGGGAGTTGGAGGAACAGCTCAACGCCCTGGAACTGGAGCTGGACATGATGATAAAGGATGATGGATCCTCGTAGCGTGCTTTGAAGATTTACCGCGAAGTCGAATAAGTCGAAAAAGAAGAGGAATGGAGGAAAGAAAAAGAGAGAAGGATATATTTCCTCTGCTTTTTCTCTCTGATTGACCGCATAGCGGTCTGCTTTGCGGTTATTTGTATTTCCTTGTGGTTATTTATATTTCTTAAAGAGACCGCGGAAAAACAGACACAGGGAATCCCAGGCCCGTTTAAAGATATTCCCCTGTTCAAGGTCTTCCTCCGTGATCAGGGGGATGCGCCGCAGTTCCCCCTTCTGGTCCCGTAACACCAGCGTCCCCAGTTCGCTGCCCCGTTCAAGCGGGGCGACCAGGGGATAGTCCAGGACGGTTTCCCAGCGGAGGTTTTGGCCCCGGTCGGAAAGGGCGGTAAAGGGGAGGGGCTCCGCGGGCGCAGCTTCGGCCCATTTGATGGCGCCCTTCCAGATCCGCGCCGGCGGGATTTCCGGCGGGTCGGGCCAAATCGTTTTAAAGTGATCGAAGCCCCATTCCAGGAGCCGCTCCCCGTCCGCGTCCCGGATACGGCTCCCCCCGTGGACCGGGGCGCCCAGGATCACCGCCACCAGCCGGGTCTCCTGCCGCGCCGCCGTAAGGGCGATATTGTAGCCCGCCTCGTCGATGTACCCCGTCTTGAGGCCGTCCACCCCTTCCACCAGG
>JAISDG010000083.1 GCA_031265015.1 Spirochaetaceae bacterium
CCCGAAACGATGAGTATCGAACGGCGGAAACTGCTGAAGGCTCTGGGGGCCGAACTGGAACTTACCGAGGGCGCCAAAGGGATGAAGGGAGCCATCGCCAGGGCGGAAGAACTGGCCGCGACGATTCCCAATTCGTTTATCCCCCAGCAGTTTAACAATCCCGCGAACCCGGCGATCCACGAAAAAACAACGGGTCCGGAAATCTGGGAAGATACCAAAGGAAAAATCGATATCCTCATCGGCGGGGTCGGGACCGGCGGTACCATTACTGGCGCGGGAAAATACCTTAAGGGGAAAAAATCCTCCGTCCAAGTGATTGCCGTGGAACCGGCGGCCTCTCCGGTTCTTTCCGGCGGCAACCCGGGCCCCCATAAGATTCAGGGTATCGGCGCGGGCTTCCAGCCCCAGGTGTACGATCCGGCGATCATCGACGAAATCTACCAGACCGACGAAGTCAGGTCCGGCAACGCCGCCCGGTTGCTGGCAAAAAAAGAAGGTATCCTGGTGGGCATTTCTTCCGGCGCGGCCCTGGAAGCGGCCCTGACCGTATCCAAACGGCCGGAAAATAAGGGTAAAACCATCGTCACGGTCCTCCCCGATACCGGCGAGCGGTACCTGTCCACATGGCTCTGGGACGAATAGCCGTTCCCGCCGATCCACAATTCCGGCGCCAGGGCCCCGTCACCGGGACCATGGCGCCGGTTTTCCGGTTTCCACCTTTGACCAGGAAATTTACCACAACGAACCCGCGGTTCGACCTCACAGACAAGCCCGGACTTTTGGTTCTAAATCCTCGCTTTTGTCTGTGTCGGTCCGTGGGTATTTTTGAATTCGGAATTGCTGCCCATACATTGCGAGCCCTTGCGCAAGGTAAGATAATGCTATATAACGGCTTACTATAGAAATTGACTGGAAAACAAAATAATGATCCGGCAGTAAACGGCGGCCGGCCTGTTTAAGGAAGAAAAGCGGTGGAACGAGAAACTGCCTGTGTCCATGGAACCTGGCGATACGACAAAACGACCGGAGCGGTAAGCGTCCCCCTGTACCAGAGCGCCACATTCCGCCATCCCGGCCTGGGGGAATCCACCGGCTTCGATTATTCCCGGGCGGTAAATCCGACCAGAACCGTTTTGGAAGAAACCGTTGCCCTGCTGGAGGGGGCGCGGTACGGCCTGGCCTTTGCCAGCGGCATGGGGGCTGTATCGGCGATGATCAAACTTTTTCCTCCCCACAGCTCCGCCGGGGGAGGAACGACCCGGGTCATTGTCTCCGAAGATCTCTACGGCGGCACCTACCGGCTTTTTCACGAATACTATGCTCACTACGGCTACAGCTTTTCATGGATCGACACGAGCGATCCCGCGAAAGTGGAAGCGGCCCTTAAACAGGAAGCGGCGGCCCTCTTTATTGAAACCCCCTCCAATCCCATGATGAAGGTAACGGACATCGCCGGATGCGCCGAAGCCATCCACCGGGCGGGGGGAAAACTTATCGTGGACAATACCTTCCTGACCCCCTACTTTCAGAATCCCCTGGCCCTGGGGGCGGACTTTGTGATCCACTCGGGAACCAAGTACCTTTCGGGCCATAACGATACCCTGGCGGGCTTTATCGTCCATTCCGGCAAGGATGCCGATCCGGCGCTCCGGGAAATCCGG
Source organism: Spirochaetaceae bacterium (assembly GCA_031265015.1). GTDB lineage: Bacteria > Spirochaetota > Spirochaetia > Treponematales > Breznakiellaceae > JAISBN01. The sequence continues at coordinate 1,662 of JAISDG010000083.1, forward strand.
AAAAGCGAGGGCGCGTCCCTTTCGCCCCTAGACGCGTGGCTTTGCCTGCGGGGGATCAAGACCCTGGCCCTGAGGATGGAACAGCACCAGCGGAACGGCAGACTTGCCGCGGACTGGCTGCGGAATCATCCCAAAATCGAACGGGTTTTTTATACCGGCTTTGAGGACCACCCCCGGGCACCCCTTTCCGCGCGGCAGGCCCGGGGCCACAGCGGCATGGTTTCGTTTTATGTCCGGGAGAGCGCCCTGGTGGAACAGGTTCTTAAACGGGTCAAGCTTATCCTCTTCGCCGAAAGCCTAGGCGGCGTGGAATCCCTGATCACCTTTCCCCTGGTTCAGACCCACGGCGCCATACCGGAAGCAATGCGGCTTTCCGCGGGGGTAAATGACCGGCTTCTCCGGCTTTCCGCGGGCATTGAAAACGCCGCGGATATTATTGCCGATCTGGAACAGGCTCTGGAGTAACCGAAGACAAATCCTTCACAGCGATAGTGCCGGCAAAGACATTTCGGCAGTTTTGATCCAGGTAAGTTCATGCTTGTTGTGGTGCAGATGCATCACCCGGGAGCCGGGCAGCGCCGCAAAAAGCCGGGGCGTATCAAAGTCCGCGGAATCCGCGGATCCCTGCATCTTTATCGTACAGATATAGTTTTGGCAGAGCCCCGAATCAAGCCATGTTTTGATCCACCCCAAAAGCCGGGGCGGATAACAGGCCACATCGCAGAAAAGCCAGTCCACCGGGCCCGAATCTTCCGGCTTCAGGGTCAGGGCGTCGCGCTGGGTAAAAGCGACCCCCGGCAGGGCGGCAACCCGCTCTTCCAGGGGGGAGCGATCCACCGCCCGGACCGCCGCCCCCAGCTTTGCCAGCGCCCAGGTCCAGCCTCCGGGGCTGGCGCCGGCGTCTAGACAGATCGTTCCCGGTCCGGGCAGCGGCGTCCTGGACGTTCCGGATATTCCGGGTGTCCCGGAGGGGCCGGCGGCCAGGGTCAGGGCCTCCCAGAGTTTCAGATACGCCCTGCTCGGCGGCCCGGTCCGGTCCTCTTCAAATTCGATAACCCCCCCGGGAAAGGGGCTGCTGCACAGGGCGCTGGCCGCAAGGGTATGGTCGTCCAGCAGGGTCCACGCTCCCATGGGGGCGCCGGGAATGTTCCAGGGGAACGGTCGGGGCTTCCGGAACAGGGGGGGAAGTTTCTCCATGATAAGGGCCCCCCGGCGAAACCGGGTAAGGAGGGAAGGAGCCCAGTTCCGCTGAATCGAACGGAGGGCCCCGGCGGCCTCGGAGACGGAACTGAACTCCAGGCGGAAGGGTTTAAGCCAGGCATTACGGCGCCAGAAAATCCCCCCCGGCGGGGCCTCGGCATAGTAGAGGGCCGCCCCTTCCCCCGGCCAGCGCTCCCAGGAAGCGGGAGCGTAAAAGTCCAGCTCCCGTTCAAGGTGATCCTCAAAGCCGGGGATTGCCTCGAATACCACGCCGGGCAGAAAGTTTTGTTTTTTAAGGGCTGATGTCCG